>JAFZYX010000096.1 GCA_017616055.1 Ruminococcus sp. | reverse complement strand
TCTGTTCTCGTTCTATCTTGTTTTCTCTCAGCATTTTCACTCAGCTCCTTTCTCTCCTATTTTACCACATTTCATCAAAAAAAGTCCAGCTTTTTCACTGGACTTTTTCGACAGACTGAAGGGCGCACATAGTGCGCCCTTTGTTGTAACTAAATCATATTTGAATTCTACTGATTTATGTATTGATGCGAAGTTCAGATTTTGTTTTGTGAGGAAGTCACGCATGAAATGCCGAAGCAATCGTAAACACTATCATAGAAATAATAGGACATGAGAAAGAAATAGCAAATCCTACTATTCCTGCTATCAGATATGTCTTTCCGCACTTCTTACATCCATTGCTCATGAATACAGCACCGAGTATTATTCCAATTAACGGGATGAACGCCAATATCATCAGAAGTGGATTTACTTTATCTTCACCAATTAAGTTCCTCGGCCTCTGCTCATATACAGGCTGTGCTGCTTTGTTACGACCACCATGGTCTATGTATGAATCGCAGTAAGGGCATCTTTCCTCACTTTCTGAAATAGAAGCTGCACAATGCGGACAAGTCATACTATCATCTCCTTTACTAAAGTCATATCACATAAACGCAGCAAATATCAGCGGCACAAAAGTAAAAACAAGAACAAGCAGCAAAGTCACAAAAAAACGCACCCCTGCAGCTATAAGATAGGCTCTTCCTGCTCTTTTTTCATTGTTGCACAAACAGATACAACCAATTATCAGTCCAACAAGCGGAATTATCGCCGAAATCACCACAAGTGCTATCTCGGGTGGCTGATTCGCAGGATCAAAATAGTAATGTGACATATTATTGTAGAAATATGGAGGAGGTGGAACTTGCCCATGAAACTGAGGTTTCTGCAGCAAGGCTGGATTTGGTGCTTTGCAGAAAGGGCAGAATTGCTGCCTTTCATCCATCATGGAACCGCAGTTTGAACAATACATAGTAATCCCTCCTTATCTTACAAATAAATAAGCCGTATATCCTCCGTATATCAAAAGCATTATAGCTCCGTGCCAGCGTAGAAGTTTCTTTTTCGATGCACAGAACAGAAGCACAAGAATACTCATAGCAATTAGTGCTGCCGCATCAATGGCATTCTGCATAGTAAAGGCAATAGGTGAAATGGTTGCAGCAATTCCCAGAACAAACAGAATATTGAATATATTTGAGCCAACAACGTTTCCAAGGGCCATATCTACCTCACCCTTACGTGCTGCAACTATTGAAGTCACAAGCTCCGGAAGACTTGTTCCAAGTGCTACGATAGTCATACCAATAAGGTTATCTGACATTCCGAAGGAACGAGCTATATCAGAAGCACCTTCGACTACCATTTTTCCACCGACTGCGATAGCAGCGCCTCCGCAGATTATGCAAAGAAGACACTTCCATACAGGCATTAACTTAAAATCTTCCTCGTCGGCGCCATTACTGGCATCACGTGCTTTCTTTGCAGAACTTATCATCATATAAAGGAAAAATACAAACAACACAAGCAATACTACTCCGCCCCATCGCTGCACAGTTCCCGTTATCGCACCAATCGCGAGAAGAACTCCAGCAACTATGACTGAGAACGGCAGATCCTTCTTAATAGTATCTCTGCTTATGGCCATAGGACACAGCACCGAGCAAATTCCACAGACAACCATGAGATTAAAGATATTCGACCCCACAGCATTACTTATGGCGAGATCATTTTTCCCGAGAACCGAAGCACTGACACTTACAGAGGTCTCAGGCAAGCTTGTCCCCATAGCAACAATAGTCATTCCTATGATTAGCGACGATACCTTCAGCCGTTTTGCTACAGCCGAGCTTCCGTCCACAAAGAAGTCAGCGCCCTTTATCAGCAATACAAAGCCACCGACTAGCAAGATGTATTTCAGCATTTTAAGACTCCTAACAGCAATCAAGGTTAAAAGTTCAAAAGAACTTGTTACAAGCTCTTTTGCTCCATGACTGCTTATACTATTATACCACATATTTTTTCGCTTTGCAATACCTATCGACAGACTTACTAAAAAAATTCGTTATGTCAAACAAATGAAAGCTGTTTTTACTAAAAATGAGAATAATGCAAAAAAAAACAAGAATTGTCTTGAATTAGCGTCTCAATTATGCTATAATTCGTGTGGACTAAATGGCCGAATTTATTTCGGTATAAAGAAATATATAATATGTATCTTATTTCCTGTAGGCGCAGGAAATTAATTTTGGCGGTCAAAGCCGCTATTTTTTCGGAGGTTTATATGTTAACAGCACAGATCTTTGCCGTGATAATCTTCATCGGGATGTTCGTAATGATCGTCCTCGACAAGATAGAACGGCATTACGTCACCCTCGGCAGCGGATTACTCACACTTGTTGTGGTTTTTGGAATTTGTATGCGGAACGGTACGGCAATATTAGACACCCTTGCCATTAAAAGCTTCTTCACCAAGGATTTCTGGTATCAGGTTACTGAAAGTGAAAGCAAGGGTATAAACTGGGCAACCATTATATTCATTGCAGGTATGATGGTCATGGTTGAGGGAATGGCTAAGGCAGGCTTTTTCCGATGGCTTTGCATGAAGATAGCCTACATGGTAAAATGCAAGACAGTACCTATTTTCATCACTTTCATGATAATGTCAGCTGTTCTTTCAATGTTCATCGACAGTATTACCGTTATCATGTTCCTTGCAGCCGTAACTATTGAGCTTGCTACTCTTCTCAAATTCAACCCAGTACCCATGATACTATCTGAAGTATTCTGTGCTAATTTAGGTGGTTCGGCAACAATGTGCGGAGACCCGCCTAATATCATCGTCGGAACATCTCTAGGCTTCTCTTTCTTCGATTTTCTCACAAATACAGGACTTTGTGCTGCAATTTCCCTTGTTGTTTCAGTAATTTTCCTCTATTTTGCATTCCGCAAGGAAATCACCGGCGGCAAGCACGAACCTGTTGATATGAGCAAGTTTCCCAAGCCTTCAGAGGCTATTACAAATAAAAAGGACTTTTTCATCAGCAGCGTCATCTTTGGCCTTGCTGTAATTCTCCTTGTAACTCACGCAACAACTCATCTTACAGTTGCTTCTATCGGACTATTCATAGCAGCAATAACTCTTATCGCCTTCGGCAAGCACGCTTTGGAACTTATCAAGAAGGTTGACTACAAAACCCTTCTTTTCTTCATCGGTCTCTTCATAGTAGTAAGCGGACTTGAAGAAACAAATATTCTCAAACTCATCGCTAACTTTATCGGCGACATCAGCAACGGAAACGTAATGCTCATGATAGCTATAATCCTTTGGGTATCAGCAATCGCAAGCGCTTTCGTAGACAACATCCCATTTGCTGCAACTATGGTGCCTATCATTCAGAGCCTTGCAGAGACCTCCGGAGTTCCTATCTCAACTCTCGCATGGTCACTCGCTATGGGTACTGATATCGGTGGCAGCGCTACTCCTATCGGAGCTTCTGCAAACGTTGTCGGCACCTCCGTTGCTCAGAAAAACGGTTACCCCATTGGCTGGGGCAGATACTGCAAGCGTCTTGCACCTGCAACAGTAATAGTTCTCAGTATATCAACGGTGTATCTTTTCGTAAGATACCTATGATAAATAAATCAAATAAGGATATTATAAAAAGGAGGAATACTCATGTCACAGTTTATCATTTCAGTAGGTCGTGAATTTGGAAGCGGTGGACGTCATATCGCCGAGGAGCTCGCAAAACGCTTCAATATACCACTCTACGACCGTCACCTCATTACGGAGATAGCCGCCAAAACAGGTCTTTCTCCTGAAGAAATTGAAAAGTATAACGAAAAGCCAAAGAACCACCTTCTTTCACGCAGAGTAAACGGTTTCAGCAACTCCATTGAGGACAATGTAGCTGAAATGCAGTTCAGTTTTCTGAGAGAAAAGGCTGCAAGCGGTGAATCTTTTGTAGTTGTGGGACGCTGCTCTGAAACAAAGCTCAATGATTTCAAATGTCTTATATCACTGTTCATACTTGGTGACATGAGCGAAAAAGTAAAGCGCGTAATGAATGTTTACGAGCTTACTGAGGATAAGGCAAAGGCCCTTATCGATAAAAAAGACCGCAAGAGGAAACGCTATCACAATTATCACTGTGACGGACACTGGGGCGATTCCAGACTGTACGATCTCAGTATAAACAGCTCCTGTCTAGGAATAGATGGAACCATAGATATTCTTGAACAGTACATTAATTCGAGAATCAGCAAGGAATGAGAAGCTGATAAGCATTAAAGATAAGAACTAAACAACATAAGCTAATCAGGGGTTGCCAGTGGCAGCCCCTAAGTTTTCGTTTATTATAATACGTGTGTAACGCGCTCATAAATAAAGGCAAAAGCCATAAAGAAGTGATTTGTGATTTCTCTTCTTTATGGCTTTTGAGATTATATATTGGGATTAAGTGTAGTTATCTTATGAAGAAGATACTCCTGTATCCTGAGAGCATCATTAGAGGTTAGACCTTCGCTTGTCTTGTCAACATCTGCGATTTCTGCACCTTTCTCTGATATATGGTGCTCGTCCGTTCCATTGATTCCATATTTGTTTGGATTTGCAAGAGCTTGCATTATGAGTACAGCGTCACTCATATCAATAACATCGTCGCAGTTTGCATCACCGTATTTCGGTGGCTCAAGAGCTCCGCCCATGAAGTATTTCACCTCACAGCTGTCGATGGTATAAGGCTGATCAATAGCCTTTTCTGTTGCAGCGTTCCATACGTTTGACCACCAAACCTGTACCTCGCATGTCTTAAAGATATCAGGCATTTCTTTGAGATCAACATGAACGGTAAGCTTTCCATCTTTGTCAGCATTGCCCTTCCATTCAATGTTCTGCCAGTCTTCGGCAGTAGTTCCGAATCCGATTGCTCCGCCTATGGACGCATTCGGAGCTCCCGTAATGTCTATCTGCATTTCCTTTGCAACAGCAAGCTGTGGCATTTCGGGAATAGTTACGGTCTTTTTCTGGATAGCGAATTTATATGCAGTAGTGGTAGTTGTTGTGTTCTTATCCGTAGTTGTAGTAGTCGTCGTTACTGTAGTGGTCTTGGATGGGTCGGGGGGAGTGACGCCATCCTTCTTGTAGAGATCCTTAGGAAGCTCATCAAGGGTTATACAGTAATCGCTCTGATACATTGCAATAGTATCTTCTTTAGTATTGAATGTAGGATTTGATAAGAAATTGTTATTGTCTGAACCACCGTCGTACCATGTGCAGAAATAGAGCCAGCCAGCCTTTTCCTCCTGCATTTTGTCAGGTGTCGAGAAACTGTCGTTCTCAGCAAGTGAAATCATCTTTGCACTGTCATATTTTTCCATGATACCATAGAATGTGGAAGAGAATGGGCTGTCATTGTGATAATACCTAGCGTTTCCCGTTGACCAGTCTGTACAACTATACTTGTCGTAACCTATAATATCAACATATGCATCACCAGGGTACCAGTCCTTGGAGGTGGCAAAGTTATAGCTGTTCCACTCCCATATAAGATTATGGCAGTTGAGATCGTTTGTGAGGGTATTGTAGGTATATACCCAGAGTTTCTTGTATGCAGCTGAGCCTTCCCTGCCCCACCAGAACCATGAACCATTCTCTCCTCCTCCGCCCTCGGCTTCGTGAAGAGGTCTCCATATCACAGGAATACCCTCTGATTCCAGCTTATTAAACTCCTTAGCGAGGGTTTTGAGTGTTGAGAGGTAGTATTCGTTCTCCTTAGTGCCTTCCGTAGCAGCCTTTGAGGGTGAAAAATCTGTGTCCTTTGCAGTATAGGTCGATAATGACCAGTCCATCTTCGTGCCTATCGTATAACTTGCGAAGTCCTTAGGTACGTTGATGTGGTAAGAAGCGGTTGCAATACCGCCCTTGTTCTTTACCCAGTCGATGATACGGTCTGTTGAACCATCATCACTGCCGTAGAGAGGACAGCAGAAATTACCGTAATCAAAGCCTCTGATAGCAGGATAATGCCCTGTGGTATCCTTGAGATACTCAAATTCGGTCTCGAGACCGTGAGGACCACCGCTGTATATTTCCTGTTGGCCTGAGATTATATGATTACCGTAATTCTCGGCAAGGTAAGACATAAGACTCTGTGTCTCGACTGTCGCGAGCTGATCACAAGGAGTAACCTGCGTAGCTTGGATCTTTGCGTCTGACATAGGAACTGCCGTGAGGTAGTCAAACTGTGACCATCCCCATGACTTCTCGATGACTATAGAATTTTTTCCTGCTTTGAGCGGGATAGCTGTGAGTTCCACAGCCTGATAATCATCACCCTGAGGTATTCCTATTGCACCTTGAGATGAACCATTTACACTGAGGTTCTGTTGTTTATCGGTGCCTATACCAAATGCGTAAAATGTAAGCCTGTATGGACCACCTTCATCAACAGTGACATTCAGCGTGATAGTACCGCTGTCTGTCATTTTAAGTGCAGAACCTCCACTTGCATTTGAATCCTTCTCCACAGTAACATCACCTGTTATCTCAGCGTCCTCGAACTCAAACTTGAGCGGTTCATTTGCAGCCGTTACAGTCGAAGTACTGTACACGGCACAATTGAGCAGCATAGCAGCAGACATTGCTGCTGCTCCTGCTTTTCTGAACATTATTGTTCCCATATTTAATACCCTCCTGAAAGTAGTGTCGATTTCGATTTAAAAACATATGTTACTTTAATTATACATTAATTTCAATAAAAATCAATAACACTGGCGAATTCTTTTCATATCCGTAATTATTTTCGTATAGACGCACAATCAGGCGCTGCTTTTCTAAGCAATTATCCCAACTGTATATTAAATTATACTTAAATAATCCACCTAAATAAATTGCTGTTTCTGTCACACAGCAGCACGAAAACATGTTGACATTTTGGCTAAAAAGGTGTATAATTTTATTATAGTTTCGTTTACTTTGTGCACGGGATGGTGACGGAAATGACCGAATATCTTACTAATTACATGAAATACATTCAGGACAAGTTGGAAAAGTGCGTTAGCGCTTCAGAAATTGATGAAATAATGGATGAACACCTCATAAAAATAGGATTCATGCAGCACGAAAGAATAGTACATTTTCTTGTTACCATGCTGTTTTCATTAATCCTGGCCATTTTCATTGCGGTACTGGTTTTTACACCGAATCTGCCGTCACTGATATTAGTGACTATAATACTCGTACTGCTAGTCTTTTACATTAAGCACTACTATTTTCTTGAAAACACAGTACAGAAGATGTACAAAATCTATGACAGCATTCTCGAAAAGCAGAAAAAACTCAGGGTGAACTCAAAATGACAAAAGAAAAGATTGCAATGCTTGCAGTACAAGAACTTAAAAAACTCTATCCTGATGCTGCCTGCACTCTCAATTATACAAAACCCTACGAGCTAATGTTTGCAGCCCGGCTTGCTGCTCAGTGTACCGACGCAAGAGTAAACATCATAACAGAAACACTTTTTAAGAAATACCCTACTCTTGAAGCCTTTGCAAATGCTGATATTTCAGAACTTGAACAAGACGTAAAGCCATGTGGCTTCTATCATAACAAGGCTAAGAGCCTCAAAGAAATGGCTTCACAACTCATAAACGAATTCGGCGGTGAAGTCCCTGACAATATGGATGATCTGCTCAAACTCTCTGGCATAGGCAGAAAGACTGCAAATCTCATGTTGGGTGACGTTTTCGGCAAACCTGCAATGGTCACCGATACCCATTGTATCAGGATAACTGGCAGACTAGGACTTACTAAGAATAAAGAGCCGGCAAAAGTTGAAAAAGACCTTGTTAAGCTCATACCGCCCGATGAATCATCTGATTTCTGCCACAGAACGGTAGAGTTCGGACGTGATATATGCAACGCCAGAAAGCCAAAATGCAGCGAATGTCCGCTAAATTACTTCTGTCGTTATTACCTGAGTAATAAGTAATCAGAAATATACCGGGACCGGATGTTATTGGATTGATTGCATGGAGCAATGCCAACATCTCTCCTATATGTATCATTATAAATTTCGAAAGGAGAATCAATATGCTATTCAACTTCAAACTCAGCACTCCCGCAGAGGGACTTGTAGATATAACCCACGAAGTCAGCGAAGCCGTAAAGGAAAGCGGCGTTCTTGAGGGTATCTGCATAGTTTTTTGTCCACACACCACAGCTGCAATAACTATAAACGAAAATGCCGATCCGGATGTCCAGACAGATGTTATTAAAGGTCTTGACAAATTCTTCCCTGATCTCCAGTCATTCCGTCACGCAGAGGGTAATTCCGATGCACATATCAAGTCATCAGCAATAGGAGCAAGTGAAACTATTATTATCACAGGCGGCAAGCTCCTTCTCGGCACATGGCAAGATATCTACTTCTGTGAGTTCGACGGTCCAAGAACAAGGAAATTCTACGTTAAGGTGATGGGAGATTAATCATGGAAAATATCGAAAAGCTCTCCGAAATTATAAAAAACTCTCAAAGTATTGTGTTTTTCGGTGGTGCAGGTGTTTCCACCGAAAGCGGTATCCCTGACTTCCGGAGCGTTGACGGACTTTACAGCCAGCAGTGGGACTATCCTCCAGAAACTATCCTCAGCCATACTTTTTTCATTGAAAAAACCGAGGAGTTCTACCGCTTCTATAGAGCGAAAATGCTTTGCCTTGAAGCAAAGCCCAATACAGCTCACATAAAGCTTGCTGAGCTAGAAAAACAGGGAAAGCTCACCGCTGTAGTCACTCAGAATATTGACGGACTTCATCAAGCTGCAGGCAGTAAGACCGTATATGAGCTTCACGGCAGTGTTCTACGTAATTACTGCACAAAATGCGGAAAATTTCACGATGTTCACGTCATAATCAACTCGCAGGGAATACCGAAATGCGAGTGTGGCGGCGTAATAAAACCAGATGTTGTACTTTATGAGGAGTCGCTCAACGACGACACTGTTAACGGAGCAGTACGTGCTATAGCTTCTGCTGATACTCTCATAATCGGTGGAACCTCTTTAAATGTATATCCTGCAGCAGGACTTATCCGATATTTCAAGGGAAATAACCTCGTTATCATCAATATGTCTCCGACTCAAATGGATAAGAACGCTGATCTGCTCATCTGTGACAGAATAGGCCAAGTTTTCTCGCAAATTTAGGAGATTTTTATATGAGCGGTACGGAATATACGGGCTTATGCCCTTCATATACCATAAATAGCGAATTGCAGGTGAAAAGAATGACCGAAGAAGAAGTCTTCAGCTACCTTAAGATGAAATACGAAACAAGATTCACATGGAGAATGTTGCTTCTTTCCGAAGCAACAGGCTATTTCGTAAGGGAGTTAAAAAAAGAACTCGGGAACGATCACGAACTTTTCAAAAATAATATCTATGCAATTGCAAACAACGAGACAAATGACGAAGTACTCTACCTCATAGGTGATATGCACGATGGATGCGGTATCTACAGGATTTATCATCTTACGTATTCTGCAAACAATCCCCCTGGCTACCCGAGATATATGGAGTTTAAAGGGATTGAAGCAGTCCGTGACTTCTTTGAAGCAAAAATACTCATAAAAACATTAAAGCCCTAAAGCAGTTAATTACTGCTTTAGGACTTTTCATTTACATTACATTAAACCATTTTCTTTCTTGAAGTCTATGAATTCCTCATATGTTCCCTGTCTATCAAGACAGCCCTGAGGAAGAATTTCAATAATACGATTAGCAGTAGTCTGCATTATCTCATGGTCATGAGAAGCAAGAAGAACTACTCCCTTGAAGTTGATAAGACTGTTATTTACAGCAGTAATGCTTTCGAGATCGAGGTGGTTTGTAGGACGGTCAAGCACAAGTACATTCGAGCCGAAAAGCATCATTCTCGAAAACATACATCTCACCTTTTCGCCTCCAGAGAGTACATTTACAGGCTTGTATACATCATCGCCAGAGAAGAGCATACGTCCTAAAAATCCACGAAGATAGGTCTCAGTCTCATCCTTTACAGAATACTGACGTATCCAGTCTAGTATGGAAAGCTCGCAGCCGTTAAAGTAATCCGAGTTATCAACAGGCATGTACGAAGTTGTCACAGAAACTCCCCATTTAAAACTTCCTGAATCAGGTTGTTCTTCTTCCATTAATATCTTGAAAAGCATGGTAATAGCCTGTTCGCTCTCACCCACAAATGCTACTTTATCGTTCCTGCCAAGAGTAAAACTAACATTGTCAAGAAGCTTAACTCCATCCACTGTCTTTGTTAGTCCGTCTACCTGAAGAATATCCTTTCCAAGCTCTCTGTCCATATCGAAGCCTATAAACGGGTATCTTCTACTTGATGCAGGAAGCTCCTCAACAGTAAGCTTCTCGATGAGCTTACGACGCGAAGTCGCCTGATTTGACTTTGACTTATTAGCTGAGAATCTGGCGATAAAATCCTTGAGTTCCTTTATTTTTTCCTCATTCTTCTTGTTCTGCTGCTTTATCATACGCTGAATGAGCTGACTCGATTCATACCAAAATTCGTAGTTTCCAACGTACATCTTTATTTTGTTGTAGTCGATA
>JAFZYX010000095.1 GCA_017616055.1 Ruminococcus sp. | reverse complement strand
TCATGAAGGAAGGTGACTATATCGACGGTATCGGTATGCAGGCTCACCTTGATTCAAGTTATCCTTCGGCAAGTGAATTCGAGACAGCTGTAAAGCAGTTCGAGTCACTCGGACTTGACATTCAGATCACAGAGCTCGATATTACGAACAGCACCGGTACTAACGGTAAGCTTTATCCTCAGATCTTTGCGGTAGCTATGAAGCACGCCTGGAACATTTCCTGCGTGACCCTCGCTGGAACAACAGATGAGAGAAGCTGGAGATGTCTTGAAAACGGTGGTTCACCACTTCCGTTCAGCAACTATCAGCCTAAGTCATTCTACAATGATATTATAACTCTTGCTAAAAAGGTAGGTCCAGGGTCTATAACTTCGACTACAACTACAATCGCTACAACCACAACAAATAAAACATCTACAACAACTGTTGCTGTAAATAACGGTGATCAGCAGGACGTTTTGACATGAGTCAGTTCAGCGTTCTTAATGCTGACTGCTTTTGAACAGACAGTAATGACGGCTTCGATATGAACAACACAGGCAGTTAGATCCACACACGCGTTTAATCTCAGTGAGAATATAATAAGTGCCGGTCACAGTATCAGTGACCGGCACGTCAATTAAGATTTCTCCAAATTTAATATCCCATGAAAGGCAGTCGGTAATAATCGTCTGCCTTTTTAAATCGCTTTCTCAGTATAATGATCTAACTGCTGTTGATTATAGAGATAATTAATGTTGACAGTAAAATTTAATTATTGTACGTTTCATAGGCGGACTAAAAAAAATTGGCGATTGAAAGCAAAGGCAGATACTTGTACGTATCTGCCATCTACTTAATGTATGATTACTTAACTCTTGTAAGAGTATCTGTTTTCTTTGAGTCGGTAATCGTGAGAGTGTCACCTTTAATGGTGTAATCTCCCGACAAAGCACTTCCATCGCTGTTGAATATCGCGGAAGAACCAGAAATATTGAGTTTCTTATCGTCAATAGTGTATGTAAATATGTTGTTGAAGATCAGCTCACTGTGAGAGCCTTCAAAATTCAGCGTAATATCAAGAGGCTTGCCGTTCTTTTCGGCCTCTTCTTTCATGCTTTCAGCAAAATTGTCGTAAAGCTTACCGCCTTCTAAAGTATATTCTCCATAATAGCCTTCGTTATTGCCTAGTTTCTTCATAACCAGAATCTTCTCGCCCATAACATCGACTGTAACGGTATCGCCCTCTTCCTTAACGTAATCGTTGGAAATTACTGAACCGCCTACGCTGAAGCCCTCGTCCTCAAAATGGAACATTGATGAGGAGTCCTCATACATAGAACCATTTCCGTTTTCATGGAAAATAAGTCCTGCGCTTTCGACTTCCTGATTGTCAACTCCACTGAGTGCCCACTTACCAACAATGCTGGTAGCTTTATTCTTACCCTCGGACTTGCTTCCGCATGATACAAAAGCACATACCGCTAGTGAACAAACAGCAATTGACGTTACAATTTTCTTCATAAAAAGACCTCCAATAGGATCGTTATTAATCCAAACATCTATAGTTTACGCAGAAGCTTTCTATTTTTCGGGGTGTTTTCGAATTTTTTGCAGAAAAGCCAGTTACTGCGACATGATACATTATATCACGGTGTATGAACTATTTCAAGTATAATCCCCAAAAGTCGCCGAAATGCAGTCTTTATTCATTGTTTTACGACCAAAAGCAGTCATTATGAACATATAACAAGAAGCTCATTCTTGACTTTACTATATATTAATGATAAAATAAGGTCATAAAGTTCTGCGAAATACTACAGATACGGAGGTAATAATGAAAGCCTTAAAAATACTAACAGCTGCGATGATACTTCTTGCTTCTGTTCCATTTTCGGCATATGCAGGCGACAGTCTAAAAATGGACTTCAACAACGATGGTATCATTGATATATTCGACATGATAAGAGCCAGAAAAAGCGGTGCTTCTACAGAGGATCTCCGCACGCTCGGAAGCTATCTTCTCGGTAATGAGATGGATGCCTTCTCAGATAGCGACTACGAACTCATATGGAGTGATGAGTTCAACGGCAATAAGCTTGACGAGAGCAAATGGTCATACGAGCTCGGTAACTGGAAGCTCGATGACAGTGGGAACTACATAACAAACGGCTGGGGGAATAATGAGCAGGAGTTCTATACCTCTCAAAATACTGAGGTAAAGGACGGTATCCTCACAATTGCTGGTCGTAAGGAAAGCTGGACAGACGAAAAACAAGGCAGCTACGATTACACCTCAGCGAGAATTAATACTCAGCATAAATTTTCTGTTTGCGGTGGTAGGATAGAAGTACGCGCAAGATGTGATTCGGGCAAATCCCTGTGGCCTGCCATATGGATGCTTCCTGAAGACAACGCTTATGGCGGATGGGCTTCATCTGGTGAAATAGACATCATGGAAGGCTGGGGAAGCACTCCCGAAAAGATTTGCGGAACTATCCACTTCGGTGGTGCTTGGCCTGCTAACACATATCTTACTAATGACTATATCTTCAAAAACGGCGACGGTACACAAAACTGGCACACTTACAGTATTGAATGGGAACGTGGCGAAATACGCTGGTACGTGGACGATATACTATACAGCACCCAATCTGAATGGTACTCTGAGGGGTTCAGCTTCCCTGCCCCATTCGATCAGAGCTTTTATGTTATACTCAATCTTGCGATAGGTGGTCACTTTGACGGAATCGACGGTATCTACGCCGATCCTGCTACATTTGAAAACGGCGAGAAACACTTTGACATCGACTACGTAAGAGTCTACGAAAAAAAGGACTCTGATTTCAAGCCATCGGAAATGACTTCACTTTCACTGGATAATTACATCGAAGGTGCTGAAGCTTCCGTGCTCAACAAGGAAGGCTGTACCATCGTAAGTATAATGAATGCAGGAGAGCTTGAATACGCAGTAATGGGACTTCTGCGTTCAAGAGAGGTCAAGTCTGGTGAAAAGCATACCCTTTCATTCGATGTTAGCTCCACTGTTCCAAGAAACATGGTGGTCACAGCTGAGGATAGTTCCTACACACGCTATCTAAACGAAAAAGTGGAAATCACTTCAGAAAAGAAGCATTTCAGCTTCGATGTCACTTTTACAGCTGATATGCTTGCAGATATTAAGTTCCAGTTAGGAAATATCGACAATGCAGTTGCACTTGGAACACATGAAGTAACTCTTTATAATATCAGCTGGGATTAACAAAAGACTTATTCTAAGATCCGTAATTATTCAATTAGCCACGAAGCATGCTTCGTGGCTTGTTAATTCTATCAATACTAATGCTAGCAGAAATTATCGCAATCGTTCAGGTAGTTTCAAAACTTTCATATTTTTCGATATAACATCATCATAATCACCGCGTTTATCACTTTCATTTAATGAATCGAACCACATCTGTTGAATAACCGATAATTTACCACCATATTGTATACGTCTTATTTTTTCATTTTCTAGTTCTTGTTTTAGTGCATCAACAGAAGTTCTTCCTTTAAACCACGGCAACAAGTATTCTTCGATTGCCTGGATAATATTTCTAAAGCTTACTGCAGCAACTGTTTCATTGGAATAATCCCACCAAACATCTTTGTCACAGATTAGCTTGCCCAGTCTATTGCCAAGATCAAATGATAGGAAATCATGTGGAATATAGAGAGGAATCAATGCATAATTAGCTGTTAGTGTCTTTGAACCATAATGCTCTTTTTGAAGGTCAAAATATTCTAATACATTTATATCATTCAAGCGAATATAACTATTACTCTTATATTTCAGAAAACCTTTTTC
>JAFZYX010000094.1 GCA_017616055.1 Ruminococcus sp. | reverse complement strand
AATCATGAGTATGAGCATATGCGTATATCTGCACTTATAAAGGCAGCAAAGAGCCGCTGCTCTGTTATATGTGCAAGTATAGAGGCAGTAATGCAGCCCGTTATACCTGTAGGAGTTCTTATTGCCGCAGGAATTGAATTGACTCAAGGGCAGGAGATAAATCTTACGAATATGGCGCTTACCCTTGCTAAGTGCGGATATCAGCGCTGCGAAAAGGTGGAGGGAGCTTCTCAGTTTTCTATAAGAGGTTCTATTCTTGATATTTTTCCTGTTCAGACAGATAAGCCGGTACGTATAGAACTTTGGGGCGACGAGATAGATAGCATATCTGAATTTGAGACAGATACTCAGCGCCGGACGGAAGCTCTTGAAAAAGTTGAGATATATCCATCAGGGGAAGTTCTTTACGACAATGACGAGCTTGCTGACAAGATAGAGGAACTGTGTAGGAAGGTACGCGGGAAACGCATGGATGCAGTCCGTGAACATCTGGGCGCAGATGTTCACAGGTTGAGAGCAGGGGAAATACTTGCTCACAGTGTGAAGTATTATCCGCTTGTTTATGGTGATTCTTCAACTGTATTCGACTACATAGACGGATCAGTGCTTTTCAGTGATTATTCCGATGTTATGGACAACGCTGCAGGAGTTCTTACGCGCCATAACGAGGACGTGAAAATTCTGATGGAGGACGGACAACTCTGTAAAGGACTTGATGGTTATGTGCTGGAACTCCCTGAAGTACAGCATATCGCTGAAAAGAAAGTATGCCTTTACATGAGCAGCTTCATGCAGGGCGGTGATCGTATAGATTTTCGTCGTCTTGTAAGCTTCGAGGCTATGCAGACTGCTGCGTGGAGCGGCGAGATGAAACAACTAGTTGAAGATCTTGAGAACTTCAGACGTCGTGGTTATAAGATGTTTCTTGTGGCAGGTAGCGATAAAACCCTGTCTATTATTCAGCAAGACATTGAAGAAAACGGTATTCCATGTGACATTCTCACTGACAAATCCGAGGCTGTGAGCGGACGTGTACTGCTCATGTCGGGAAGTCTTAGCGGAGGCTTTGAATACCCTGAAAATAAAGTAGTTCTCATAACACAGGGACGATCTATGGACTCGGTCCGCAGAAAGCGACGCAAAAAGAAGAACAAAGCGGAGGAGATACGTTCACTAGCAGATATAACGGAGGGTGACCTTGTTGTACATTCGGGTCATGGTATCGGAAGATTTATAGGAATCCGCAAGCTGGAAATGGACGGAATTACAAAGGATTATATTACCATACAGTATGCAGGTACGGATAAGCTATATATACCAGTAACTCAGCTGGATATGGTGTCAAAATACATCGGACCGCGTGATGACAGCGGCGTGAAGCTAAACAAGCTAAGTTCGGGTGAGTGGCAGAAAACTAGAAACAATGTTAAACGTGCTGTCAAAGATATGGCTCATGAGCTTATAGCTCTTTATGCAAAGCGTGAAAAGAGCGTGGGATTTGCATTTTATCCTGATGACGAGATACAGCATGATTTTGAGGAGCGTTTTCCGTATGTTGAGACCGATGACCAGTTAACTTCTATCGCCGAAATTAAGGCAGATATGGAGCGCCCGCGTCCAATGGAGCGACTGTTATGCGGCGATGTTGGTTTCGGAAAGACCGAAGTAGCTCTTAGAGCTGCCATGAAGTGCGTGCTTTCTGGCAAGCAGTGTGCTATTCTCGCACCTACGACGGTGCTTGCATATCAGCACTATCAAACGGCTTTGCGCCGTTTTGAACACTTTCCAGTGAACATCGAGCTTCTTAGCAGATATCGCTCTCCAAAACAACAGGAGGAGATAATAAAAAAGCTGAAACAAGGACGTATCGATCTGATAATCGGCACACACAAAATAATTCAGAAGTCTGTGGTATTTAAAGACTTAGGACTTGCTATAATCGATGAGGAGCAGCGTTTCGGTGTAGCTCATAAAGAACGGTTCAAGGAGAGTTTTACAGGAGTTGACGTGCTCATGCTTTCAGCTACGCCTATTCCGAGAACTCTAAATATGGCAATGAGCGGGATACGCGATATGTCAGTCATCGAGGAACCACCTCAGGACAGATATCCTGTGCAGACATATGTTATTGAGTACAACATGGGTACTGTGGTTCAGGCTATCGTCAGGGAGCTTCGCCGTGGAGGACAGGTCTACTATATCCATAATCGTGTTGAAACTATACGTGCTTGCGCTTCACACTTGCAGGAAATGCTTCCTGAAGCTCGTATTGCTGTAGCTCACGGACAGATGAGCGAGGACGAGATGTCAGATATATGGGAGCAGCTTGTGGAGCATGAAGTGGATATCCTTGTATGTACTACTATTATAGAAACAGGCGTGGATGTGCCAAATGTAAATACCCTTATCATTGAGGACTCTGATCGTTTTGGCCTTTCACAGTTGTATCAGCTTCGTGGAAGAGTAGGACGTTCAAATCGAAGGGGTTATGCATATTTCACTTATCAGAGGGATAAGGTTCTTACGGAGATAGCTACGAAGCGACTGAACGCTATGAGAGAGTTTACACAGTTTGGAAGCGGTTTTAGAATAGCGCTTCGCGATCTTGAGATAAGAGGAGCTGGCAGTATTCTCGGCGGCAGGCAACACGGTCATATGGAAGCTGTTGGATATGATATGTATTTGCAACTCCTTTCAGAGGCTATTGCTGAGGAAAAGGGGGTTAAGCCAGAGAAAATACCTGAGTGTCTGGTGGATATACAGATAGACGCACATATTCCAGAAAACTACATTTCAAGCCTTAATCAGCGAATTGATATGTATCGTAAGATAATGCTTGTCAATAACGAGAGCGACAAGTCTGACCTTATTGACGAGCTTATCGATCGTTACGGTGAACCACCAAAGTCGGTAGTGGGACTTATCGACGTTTCATTGCTGAGAAACAAGGCTGCACATCTCGGAATAACTGAAATATCACAGAAGAACGGCGCTATGTATTTCTATACCGAGTATATTTCCACCGATCAGATAGCAGCTCTGCAAAAGGCGTATAAAGGCAGGATAGCCTTCAATGGTGCAGGAAAATCTTATGTATCCGTTAAGATATCTCCTAAAGTATTGCCGTTTGAAATGATGATAGAGACTGTTGATATTTTCTATCAGCATCGTGAAAAGTGATAAGAATTAGTGTAAAGCATTTCCTATTAGTTAGGACGATAATTTTGAATACTGAAGGTTAATTCCGCATTGTTATGAGCTTTTCGATGTAAAAGTGTTCCTGTATGGAGGAAAAATCACTTTTTAAACTGAACAAAACTAGTTAGATAAAATAAGATATGTCTAAAGTTTATTTTTTGGCTGTTCAGCTATGAGAAAGTCTTATGATAACCTTGTGAAAAAAGTCTCAAACCACTTTACATGGGTTACATTTTGTGCTACAATGAATTTGTAAGCAGACCCATTGCGTTTTCACATACATAAAGGAGATACACATATGAATTACAAAAGCTTTATCGCAGGCGCTATGGCTTTTGCTCTTGTAGCCTGTGCTGCAGGATGTTCGGAGAAGCAGAGCTCCGACTCCAAGCAGGATACCAATAAGGAAACTACTGCTCCAGCAGATACTACAACTGCTGAGGATACCACTGAAGAAATCCTCCCGCCAGAACCTGTTGAGGCTACAGATCCTAACACAGTGACATTTGATGACGGTGTATACGATTTCGTTTCCACAAGGAACGAGGATAAGGATTGTGCTTCGGGAACTATTTCAGTAGTTGAACTCATGGGCAATAAAATGCTTAGATTTGCAGATGATAATACTGTTCCTCTAGACGGAAAAGTTCAGAAGGTAATAATCAGCGCTACAAAGCTGCTCGGCAGCGAGGGGGCAGCAAAGGTAAGGAGCATAGAGTTCGATTTGTATGCTCAGGCTACCGCAGATCACCTCAAGACTGATGATGCAGAGGGCGTAAGAGCACCCGGCTGGATTGGCGGCGGCGGCGGTACAGTCACTGCTAAGGATGACAAGTGGTATGATTTCAAGGAGTTCAGCGGCGGCGAATACAATTTCGAGACCTCGGGCAATGTTCACGCAGTTTTCAAGTTCCTACTTGCTGATGACGGACAGTGTTGGAGTGAGGATATGGAGGATGCAAATTTCCTTATTATGCGCTGGGGAATCGCTAACGAGTCAGATATGTATATAGACAATATCGTGTTCTATGATGAGGACGGAAAGTCAATTCCGCTTACTTATCAGAAGTCAAAAATGGAACAGTTTGAGGAGGCTGCAAAGGAAAAGGCTTCACAGGCTAAGGCAGAGTTCGATGATAAGGTTGAAGAAGCAAAGGCAGAGTCTGAAAAGATCGGAGAAGAAATGAAAGCCGAGTATGAAAAGGCAGTTTCCGATATGAAGACTAAGTTTGAGAATACAAAGGCTGACTTTGAGAACTCTGAGGAGTACGAAAGAGTTAAGGCTCAAATCGCAGAAGCTGAGGCAAAAATAAATGAGGATACTGCCAAGGCTAGGGAAGCTATTGAAGAGGTTTCAAAGGCGATAGAAGAGGCGAAAAAGAAAAATAGCTGATAACAAAGCGCTTCCGAGCATTTCGGAAGCGCTTTTATATATCATTAATCTGATTTTACCCAGTCGTAGACGGTATATTCATGGTTGTTGTCTGTTTTTTTTCTGACTTCTTGTATGGAGTAGAGCACATTGCCTTTTTCATCTGTTGCTGTACCTTCATGGATATTATCACCCTTGAGGTCTGTCCGCATTTCGAAGCTTATGCCACAGAACCCCTTCTCATCAGGATAAACGGTATAAGTACTGCCGCCTCTGACGAAGCTGATAGTTTTGATATGTTTGTCTGTTACGTAAAATGTCACAAAACTATAGTTTTTATCGCAGTAGCTGCAAGAATGGCCTATGCCGGACATGTGTATGCCAATGTTTTCATCGTATTCACCGATGGCACCACCATTTGCCATCCATAAGCCCATTCTCATCATATCACAGCGGTCTGAGCCACTGTCGGCAAACAATGTGGTGTCAAGGTCAGGCTTATATATTAGTGCATAGGTATCCGCAACCTTTCCATCATTGCTTTTTACCGTACCAATAATGGTTATCTCGGGTTCAGGGGCATTGTGAAATTCCTCGGGAGTTTCATAGGAATCGCCTGACATTTCTTTGATTTGAGCTTTTGCAGCGCTTTCGGGCGTAAATCTTGCACCGTCGATGAAGTTACCGGCAATGCCTATAATGAATAAAGCAGCGATAACAGCACATGTAATTTTCAGGAGTACCCAGCGGTGATGCTTGCGGACACGCTTTGCAGTAGCCTTGTATTTAGCCGTGTCCTCGGGCAGAGGAATATTATCACAGGGCTTTATAAAGTTTTTCATCTGTTCCCATTCGCTTTTGCAGTCGTCACATTCAGCTATATGTTCTTCTACAGCTTTTTGGGAATTTTTCGACGCGATACCATCAATGCACAGAGGCATGAGGTCACGTATTATCTCATGGTCATATTTCATATCCGTACCTCTCTTTCATTTTTTTTCGGAACTTCACAACTGTGCGGTTATAGATGACAGCCGCTGTATTCGGACGTATTTTCAGTATTTTGGCAATTTCTGCGTAGCTTATGTTTGAATACAGGCGGTACTGTACAATGGAACGAGCAGGCTCATCGAGTTCATTTATGAGATCTCGAAGCTTTGAGAGCATTTCTTTTTGTTCAATATCGTCGGTTGGCGGTGGAACAGACAGGATTGACTGCTGTGCTGAGATATCGCGCTGTCGTATCTCTTTGCGCATGTACTTGGCATATGTGTTTTTTGCTATTTGGAAAAGCCACGTTTTGAGACTGCATTCACCGCGGAACTTTCCGAATGAGA
This sequence comes from Ruminococcus sp., assembly GCA_017616055.1. GTDB lineage: Bacteria > Bacillota > Clostridia > Oscillospirales > Ruminococcaceae > Ruminococcus. Next base: position 1,476 of record JAFZYX010000094.1, on the reverse strand, counting down.
GGAACGCCTGATAGAATGTTTCCTGAGTTAGCTCTTCTGCAGCGGTGGTATCAAATAAAGTCAGGTGCATTAGAAAACACATGACTTCTGGCTGATATTTGTTGTATATTTCTTCAAATTCATTCATAGGCATTCACCTTCATTTTTCGAAATATGATACGTATCTGTATATTAGTACCCGCTATGAAGAAAAAATTACAGATTGCAAAAAAATAATTTACGCTTCCAATAATGGAAGCGATGAATTTCTGATAATAGTGATTTATAAAATCAATCAAAATAAAAAATATCCTCAAATTTTTTGTCAAGAGCAATGCAGAGTATCAGTGCAAGCTTTGCTGTCGGGCTGAACTGTCCCGTTTCTATAGAGCTTATGGTATTACGAGAAACACCAACCATTCTTGCAAGCTCATCCTGTGATAGCCTCTGCTCCTTGCGTATTTCTTTGAGGTGGTTTCGGAGTATAAGTGAATCGTCTATCATTGAAACACCGCCTTATGGTCTAATATTGAAAAGCTCGCATATCGCTATTGTAAAGACTATGAGAAATGTAAAGCCAGAGCTTGCTGCGCAGAAGATATCTACGCCTTTTTTTCCTTTAATGGCTTTGTACAGATGCATAGAGAATATCATAAAGAACTCCGTGGCGATAACAGCAAAATTAACGCGCCATGTAGCGATGATTGAAAGTAAAGTCCACAGGCAGGTGAAGCATATACTGCACATCATAGCAAAAAATGTGCTTTTTTTCATGCAATCTATCTCGACGTAATCACGGTTTTTATTTTCCTTTCGGCTTTTTTCGAGTATTTCTTCCTTATTCATAGTAGTTTCTCCCTAATCCAAAAATATTTTGCCAAGTTTACTTGGTATAATTATATTATATCATTGCCAAGTTTACTTGTCAAGAACTTGCCAAGTAAACTTGTTGTTTTCGTGCTTTTGACTAATCAAACAGTAAATATATAGTTGCATATGCACAATAGAACATCTTGCTTTTCAAGGGGCTGTTGTATATGTGACTTTGTACCAATATCCATTTTATATTCCTTGCTTTGGTTTATGATATAAATAAAAAGGCACTGTGAAATCGATCACATCATAATGTTGATGATCAATCACAGTGCCTTAATTATACTTATTATGAATTAACCCATAATTACCTTTATCTCATTAACATTCGAAAGCTTTTCAGCAGGAACATAATTGCCTGTGAGCTTCTCGCCGTTGAGAGTTATCTCCTTTACGCCGCTCTGAACGTGTGCGGAGTTATCGATAGTTATGTTAAGCTTTTTGCCGCGGAAGTTCTTCTCAATCTTGAAGCCGTCCCACTCAGCAGGGATAGACGGAGCTATAGTAAGTCCGCCCAAGTCGGGTCTCATACCGCAGATGCCCTCAACACAGCCAACCATAACGGTTGAAGCTGTACCTGTGAGCCAGTGAACGTGTGAACGGCCCTCATAAGGAGAAGCCTTT
>JAFZYX010000093.1 GCA_017616055.1 Ruminococcus sp. | reverse complement strand
GCTTGTTACGAACGATGTTGCACTGATAACTTTTGTTCCGCTGACTCTGCTTATTTATGGCAGTATCAATGACGAAAAGAGTCTGATACTCACCATAGTGCTTGAATCGGCAGCAGCAAACCTGGGAAGTATGATGACTCCAGTGGGAAATCCGCAGAATCTCTTCCTTTATGATAAATTCGGCCTGACAGCTATGATATTCCTTAAAACAATGCTGCCTGTCGGAACTCTCGGACTTGCGGCGGTACTGGGACTTACGCTGCTTCTGCCAAAGGATAAATGTAAAGCGCCTGAGCCTAAGAACGAAAAGATACCCATTTTCAAGGCAGCGGTATACACGGGACTTTTCCTTATGTGCATTGCAGCGGTGTTCAGACTTGTTCCTGACTGGGTATGCCTTTTAGCGGCACTTGTTGCAGCTGTTATCTGCGATGTGAAGCTGCTCATGAAAGTGGATTACATACTTCTTGCTACGTTCGTGTGCTTTTTTGTCTTTGTAGGAAATATCGCGCGTATCGGTGCAGTAAGTGACTTTTTCTCTCGTATTCTGAGTGGCAAGGAACTCGTAGTAGCGGCTTTGCTCTCGCAGCTTATAAGTAATGTTCCTGCAGCGGTAATGCTTGCAGAGTTTACGAATCAGGGAACAGCACTTCTCCTTGGAGTAGATATCGGCGGGTTCGGAACCATAATAGCTTCTATGGCGAGCCTTATTGCATTTCAGATATACAGGGGCTCAAAGGAAGCAAAGACGGGAAAATACATGACTGTATTCACGGCTGTTAATGTGGCACTTCTCGTGCTTCTGCTTGGATTTCAGCTTATAATAATGAAAATATGACAAGACGGCAGCGCTAAAAACGCTGCCAAATTTTTTTGTTATAGGGCTTGACAAAATTGTCAATAGTGTGTATAATGTATATATACACTTTCAATACAAAATAATTGACAATTATTTACTGTGGGTGTATAATTAATATTGCATCATTAAAATAACATATATGTTGCAATAATTATTGGAGGGTGAGTATGCAGAAACATTTGAGACTTGTTTCGTTCCTTCTTGCAGGAATGCTGACGCTTAATGCTGCTGGCTGTTCGGCTACCGAAAACAGCGGTAAAAGTAAAGTTGCTGAGCTAGAAGAGAGCGAGGAAGAAAAGGATGAGTCTGCCGATGACGAAAAGGCGGACAAGAAAAAGACAAAAGAAGATCTGAGACCACAGGACAATTTCTATGATTATGTGAACTTTGATACACTCAGTGAGCTTGAGATACCTTACGGCGAAAGCGGAATATCCGGGTTTGGTGAAAAGGAAGCACAGGATCAACTTGAAGATTTTATCAAAGAGATAGTGGAATCTGAAGAAAAGTATCCGGAAGGAAGCAATAAGAAGATAATCCGCGATTTTTTCAATCAGTATATGGATTATCAGGAGACCAGTGCCATTGAAGAAGAAATAATGGGCAACTGCGAGAGAATACTTGCAGCTAAGGATATAGACGAGCTTTTTAAGATATGGGGCGAGCTTCACCGTGAGTACGGTCTTAGCTCTGTATTTCAGTTTCAGATAGGAAGAGACTACCGGGACGGTTCAAAGCATTGCCTCAGCATACAGCCTATGGCGTCGTTCTTTGATACTTCGCTGGAGGATATAAAGGAATTGTCATCAAATTGCGAATCCGCGAACATCATCGCAAGGGATATGCTAAGAGTAATGGGTGATGATTACGAGACAGCCAATGATAAGGCAAAGGATATGGTCTATCTGGGTATAAATATCGCCAATGCCACAAATACGGATGAAGTAGACTTGATGCAGGTATTGCTGGAAACACAAAAGACAAGCTTTGAGGAATTTGACAGCATTGTATGCAATCTTGGCACTTCTGCGATAAAGCTTTTCGTTGGTGATGAAGCAGTAGATGCTACAGATGGCATTTACGTATATGACAAGGATCAGCTCAAGGCTATAAACGACCTTATTACTGAGGAGAATCTTGAAAAGTGGAAAACATATGTATTTGCACTTTATCTATATCAGAACGGCGATGTTATACGCGAAAGCAATGATATTCTCGGTGATTACAATCCTGTCAGCAAGGAAGCCAAGGAAGATGTTGCAATAGGCATTGTTCAGATGTTCCTTCAGGATCAGCTTAGTGAGGAATATGCAGACAGATTCTATACTCCCGAGCTTGACAAGGCTATGAATAAGATGTTCGATGAGATAATCGAAAGTTATGATGAACTCATCAAGAAAGCTGACTGGCTCACGTCGGGAACAAGAGAGGCGCTTCTAAAGAAGCTTCATAACGTACATCTTGTAACAGCTCCCAAGCCCAGCGAAAAGACTAAAAAGGACAAAGACATCATAGGCAGAAATTTCGTTGATACATGTAAGAAGATAAACTTGAGAGCTAGCGAAAAATCATTGGAAACCCTCAAACGTAAGGTAGATCGAGATGATGTTGAAATGTCAGCTATGACCGTTAATGCTCAGTATCTGCCGTGTAACACCATAAATGTAACTGTAGCTATAATGCAGAAACCTATGTTTGATCCAAAAGATTCAGATGCTGCAAATCTTGGCAGACTTGGCGCAGTAATGGCACACGAAATAGGTCATGCCTTCGACTCCAACTGTATCAAGTTCAATCCCGAGGGAATACTTGATCCGGACTGGATAAACGAAACAGACAGAAAGGTACTAGAGGAGCGAGCAAATAAGCTTGCTGATTATTACAGTAAATTCACTATAATGGAGGTTTACCACGTAAAGGGTGAAAAGACCAACGGCGAGAACTATGCAGATCTTGGTGCTGTGGAGTGTATCACCAATATTATTGACGATAAGGAACAGCTCAAGGTTCTTTTTGAAAACTATGCAAAGTCATGGTGCTCGCTTATGGTTGATACGAATGGTATATGGCAGATAAACCATGATGAACACAGCCCGGGAAGCATTCGTGTAAATGCTGTGCTTGCCTCAAACGAGAAATTCAATGAGGTCTATGACGTCAAAGAGGGTGACGGGATGTACTTCCCCCCGGAGGAAAGGGTAAGCAGGTGGTAAGCCATGAAACTGATTTTAAAACACACTTTAAAAAATATGCTCGCACACAAATTCAAAACATTTCTTCTTATCATTTGTGTAGCGGTATGCAGCTTTACAGCTATGCTCAGCTTTGATATGAGCGGCTCTCTTAACACAATAATCAGAGGTCTTTATTCCTCAATGATGGGAACTACAGACCTAGACGTAACAACAAAATCTCCCGTAGATGATGATTTCTCAGATGGCCTTCCTGACAGCAACGTGCTGCCAATTGCAGTAATGCAGTCATCATTTGACAGACATATTGATTTTGACATCTCTTATGTCAATCGTTCAACACTTCCTGTATTCGGTTTTGACGAAGAAAGCGCAAAGAATATGAGACTTCTCCGTGATGGTGTTGAGCTTGGCAATAAAAAGGCATATATTTCCGAGAGCTTTGCAAAAGAATTCAGCTTCAAGGAAGGAGATACTATAACTCTTCATGGTGACCGTGACAAAGCTGTGGACTTCACTGTGGCCGGACTTGAAAAGGAACAGGGTATTTTCACAAACGGCGAGCTAATAGTTATAAGTTTCGAGGATATGAAGGAGCTTACACTTAGCGGCGAGATTGAGATAACAGAGTTGTTTGTTGACGTAAAGGACGATAGTCTCATAGGTGAAGCAGAAAAGGCAATAAAGGACAAGTACCCCACAGCAAAGGTGGAAAATCTGCTTGATAGCAAGGAGCTTCAGGATCAGATAAAGAGTATAACAAGGCTTTTCCTCATACTGTTTGCAGTATGTATGCTTCTTGTTATCTTTGTTACTATCTCCGTTTCCGAGCGTATGATAGTTGATAAGATGTCTGTTGTTGGAACGTTCAGAAGCCTTGGCGTATCGTCGAAGATGACCACATTGGCACTTATTCTTGAAAACAGTATTTACGGACTTGTTGGAGCTCTTATCGGCGTAGGAGTCTATTTATTGGTAAAGAAGCCAATCTTCAATACTGTATTCGTATTCGGCGCACCTGATGCTATAAAGCCTGTTATACCGGCGCCGAAGCCATATGTTTACTTAGGCGTTATTTTAGTTGCTATACTCATTGAGTGTCTCTGTCCTATAAAGGAGACGATAAAGGCTATAAAAACTCCTATCCGTGATATTATTTTCAATACAAAGGATACGGAATATCGTCCGAGCAGATTATTCACAATAATCGGACTTATTCTTCTTGCAGTTTCAATAGTTACGTTCTTCTTTAAGGACAGCTTTGTACTAAGCATGGTTTGCTTTGTAAGCTTTATTGCAGCAGTGGCAATGCTGTTCAACTATGTTGAGCGCTTTATCGCAAAGCTCCTTTCAAGAATTTTTGCGAAAACGGGTAAGCCTATTGCACATCTTGCAGCTATTGAAGCTGGATCTAAGAAGAGTTCTGTAGGAAGCTCAGTACTTTGTCTTACAGCGGCAGCTCTTGCGATAGTTCTTTACATATTTACAAACTCTCTTGCTTCCATATATGATCATGGCCTTTTCAATAGTGATGTTATCGCACAGATAAACGGCTGCAAGCCAGAAATCATTTCATACGTTGATGACCTTGAGGGAGTTGAAAGATCGGTATTCCATTATTTTACATCTGATAAGATAAAACTTGGCGATCATAAGCTTGATGCCAATATATACGGACTGTCAAGCGTTGATGAAATGATAAAGACATTGGATCTTTCTAAGGACGGAGCAGCCGATGACGAGATTCTTATTGATACCGTACTAATGAAGAAGTATGGATTAAATAAGGGTGACGAAATAAATGTTACTTTCCTTTATGATGGTTATCTTCCTATGGAAAGAAACCTTAAGATCGGTGGAACAGTTGATTTTGACTACCTTGTCGGTCAGGGCAGCTCTATAGTAATTAGTGAAAAGACCTACAAGGAAATATACAACGATTTTCCGTTGTTCTTGTTAGTAAAGGGAAGCGATGCAAAGGCGGTAAAGAAAACGATACAGGATCACTCTGCAGACTATATTTCTATTGTTTATACAAGACAGGAATATGATATGCAGGTTGCAATCACGAAGGCAGGAGTAAAGGGCGTTCTCAATCTTCTGATACTTATTGGTGTAGCTCTGACATTTATAGGAGTAGTAAGCAATCAGCTCATTGGACTTGAGGGTAGAAAGCGTGAATGTGCTGTAATGACATCTGTTGCAATGCCAAGAAGCAAGCTTTCCAAGATGTTCCTTATAGAAAACCTCATATCAGCAGGCGCAGCGCTGTTGTTCGCAGTACCTGTGGGAGTATTCATGTCCGTAGCATTCCAGCGTATGCTTATGGCTATCGGACAGGCAGGACCTAACATAGTACCTGTGGGTAAGTGTGTGATATATGCTGTATTCCTATATGCGATATTCACACTGGTATCGCTGTTCCCGATACGTGCAGTCAAGAAGATGGACCTCGTATCGCAGCTGAAATATGAATAATGGAGGAGAAAGAACAATGGCTAATGTAATAGAAGTAAACAATGTATTTAAGGCTTTCGGTAAGGGCGAGGGCATGACAAAAGTACTTTCCGGCGCTTCACTGAATGTTGAAAAAGGAGAGTTTGTATCTCTTATGGGAGCATCAGGAAGCGGTAAATCAACTCTTCTCTACCTCATAGGCGGACTTGACAGATATTTTAACGGAACAATAAACGTATGTGGACAGAACATCGGGAAGATGAAGGAAAAAGATCTTTCTAAGCTGAGACTTGATAAGATAGGCTTTATATTTCAGTTCTACAACCTCGTGCAGAACCTCAATGTTGAGGACAATATACTTCTTCCTTCTAGCGTAAAAGGAAAAAGCAAAGCTGAGATGAAAGAAAAACTTGATGAGATACTCCGCATAACAGGACTTTCCGACAAGCGCAAGGCAAAGCCAGCTGAGCTTTCTGGCGGTCAGCAGCAGAGAGTTGCCATAGCAAGAGCTGTCATCGGCGATCCTGAGATAATCCTTGCAGATGAGCCGACAGGTAACCTTGACTCAAATGCTGGTGAAGAGATAATGAAGCTATTTTCTGATATCAATAAGCAGAAGGGCATAACCATTCTTCAGGTAACACACTCACACAAGTGTGCTTCCTACGGAGACAGAATAGTAGAGCTCGTTAACGGCCGCACAGATGCAGGAGCCGAGAGCAAAGAGCAGCCCGAAGCTGAAAAAATAACTGAAACAGCTGAATAAAAGGGCAATTATTGCCAAAAACATGCCCGAAAGCAGTTAAGTTACAAAACTGCTTTCGGGCATTAACTATTTTTTATTATCAGTTGTAGTTTTTGAAATAAAGTCCACCGAAAAGACTGAACATAAGCTTTTCAAGTGACTTCACATCAGCCTTCCCATCGGTGAGAATATAATTCTTAGCTATACTGTTCATTCCACTTGCGATGAAGTCCACAATAAACACGCGGTTTTCGTCGGATACGTCACTGATAAAGTGCTTGCAGTTCATGAGTGAGCGGTACTGGACATCATACAGTAAGTGTATCATATCGTTTTTTACAAGCAGAGATATTATATGTTTATTATTGACGATGTACTTGCTGTATCCTTCGCAGAATCCGCGAAAAACAGCAGAGCGGCATGAGGCAGGGTTCTTTTCAGGAAGAAAGCAGCAGTTATGGTTTAACTCATACATTATAACATTTTCCTTTGTTCCAAAAAGTGAGTAGAAGGTCTGCCTTGATACCTGAGCTTCACGGCAGAGGTCGCTTATACTTATATCATTGAAAGGAGTATTTTCAAGAAGTTTAAGTAAAGCGTCGGAAATGAGTTTCTGTGACAGAAGCGCTGATTTGTTGCTGCCTTGATACATGGACAAAATACCTCACTTTGTATAAGTTAAGATAACCTCATTGACAAATGTCAATGATTATGATAATATTATAACAGCGGAGCTGACATTTGTCAAGTTCTGTAATGTATAAAATGGAGGAAAACATATGGCACAGGTTACAAAGGAAACAAAGATAGGAGAGCTTCTACAGCTTGATAAAGACGTATCACCGATCCTTTTCAGTATTGGAATGCATTGCCTTGGATGTCCCGCATCACAGGGCGAGACCATTGAAGAGGCAGCAATGGTACACGGTGTAAATGCTGATGAGCTTGTAAACGCTATCAATCAGAAGCTTGCTGAGTAAAATGTAAGAAAAGCCATGAAGAAGCTGTTGCCTCTTCATGGCTTTAATTATACAAAATTATGGTCAAATACGAAAATGGTATAGGTTATTTCGTTTACAACGGTCTCAGCTTGACGAACTGGTTCGTGATCGAGGAAAAAGCTCGAATCAGAAAGCTTGTTCAGCTCATTTTCGTCTACAAGCAGGAAGTATTCCTGCTGTAGCGGATCGTCGTTGTACCATCTTGCCGCTGACTGATAAGTACGTCGTCTTGCGCCGTTTTCGTCTACATATATATCTCGAACCTTTACTTTTTCTCCTGTTATTACTGTGATAGAGTTTGCATTCCAGAAAGTGGAATAGCCTTTTGTCACACCCTCTGATTCAAGAAATTCAGCAAGCTGGTACTGCGTATTATTTTTGTAGTCGTCCTTTTTGATTTCTGTGATATTGACACAGCTAAGAATACCTGCAGCGATAACAGGAATCATAAGCAGTATTGATATCCTTGACATATCCGGAGATTCTGAAACTGCCCAGAGAACGAAGAGTATGCTGACGATTATTGCTGAACCAAGCATAGGGATTATTCTCCAATCAGCGGCTGAAAGGAGACCGAAAATGAAGCCTGTGAGGTTTACAGCGGAAACAGCCCAGTGTATCCAAATCCATATCCTTAGCATTCTGCCTTTGAGACCATTTCCGTACTTTTTGTAGCAGCATGTGGCAATTACAGGAATAACTGCGATTATTATTGATGACATAATGTAAATGAGGTTATATATGCCTTCTTCATCTGTGAACATTACATCGGGGAGATTAGTCACTCCAAGTAACTTCATCCAGCTCAGTGGCAGAGAGTGAAGATGTTCTGTCCAGGTATCCATGCTGGAGAACTCAGTATTTGCGTCCTGATAACCTGCCACAAGCTTTCCTATGCACTCATTATTGATAATAACACCGACAACAGCCATAACCAGGAAGATGATCACTCTGGACAGAATAATCAAACTTCTTGTGCCCAAAAATTTCTGTTTAGTGTTGAGAAACTGCTCAGCAAATATTGCTCCGGTAATTGGAATTGTGAAGAGCGTGAGACCTGTTACTCCGTCCATGCCTGTCAGTAGCATGAAAGCACACATCAGAACTAAAACGATGAATTTCCTTATTGTCTTTGATTTCGAACTTTCGCCATTTTTTCTCAGTGACTTCGCCTTGGAGTCAAGTGAAAGAATACGGAAGTACATGAACGTGCCGATTGCCAGGAAAAATAGTCCAAGGGAGTAATAAATAGTATGTCCCCAGAATATCTCGCGCATTTTTGGGGTTATAAGGGTCAGTGAAAGGAACAGAGAAGTTCCTATAAGGGCGGAATGTAAACTGCCAGATACCTCTCTCATCATCAGCACAATGAATAGCGTGAACAGTATAAAAAAGATTGTCATGCCTATTATGTGAGTTTTAACACTGAGTCCGAAAAAATGTATCAGTGGAGTCATAATAGTGCTTGTGCCTATAGGAAGAAAGCAGGCATATTTGAAGTCCTGATCGTATAGATGACCGCTTTCCACAGAAGCGTTAGCCCACATGATAGTGTCCGTGCAGTCTGCATGAAATTCTGATTTTGAAGCAGTAGTAACGTAGTATCCCGTTATGAGAAAAACGCTAAGAAAAATTGAAACAGTTACCAGCCATAGCACTATATTTCCGAGTATATAGAAGCGCTTTTTCTTAACTTGTTCCGTTTTTTTATCATTGTCGTTCGGGGAGTTATTTTCCTCGCTTTTTTCTTCTTCGGAAGCTGTGATTTCAAAAGTATCAGTATCATTTACAGTATCAACCTCTGAAAGATTGAGTATTTCTTCAGCCTTTTCAGTGGTTTCTTCTGTCAGGTTGATGACTTCTTCTGTATTTGACACTTCTGGGCTATCCGGCTGAGCTTTGTTGTAATCATTAATGTTATTTTCATTATCCATAATGTATCTCCAGTAATGTACAGAACGCAGCAAGATGCGTTATTTTAATTGTTTTTCAGCTTTTTTCGTATAAAGCAGTATTTTTCGAGCAAAGAAGTTCCACAGAAATGATACTGCAGTAGAAACAACCTTTGCGATTATCTGAAAGAGACTTGTGGTATCTCCAAGCCAAATTTCAAAGAGTTTTGTAATGCCTATGGTAATTAAAAGTCCAACCACTCCGATGGCAGCAAAACTGAGGAATTCCACCACTTTGTTATCGACCTTTGAGGTCTTGAATATCCAGAACGTGCTTATAATGTAGTTAACGATAAGACCAGCAATAAATGAAAGAGCATTTGCTAACCAACCGAACTCTTTCTGTTCATGAAAAACGAATCTGAACAGGATATAAGACAGTGCGAAGTCCACAACAAAAGCGAGTCCACCTACAAAAAGATATCGGAAGAACTGGATAAGGGTATTATCAGTATCGCCTACAAACAGCTTTTTGAACTGCTTGTCGCGGAGTATCTGCTTTATTTCGTCCATTATTTCTTCTCCTCGTGGTATTCCTTTTCTGTATTTACGTTCCACAGTGAGGATTTATCCGTGCTGCCGCTCTTGATTGCTTTAACAGCCTCGAAAGATGTAACCATTGAATGATCGATATTGTTGTATCTGTGCTGACCATTTCTGCCGACGCAGTAAAGGTTTGGAATAGTATCGAGATACTCTATGAGTTTGTCCATTTCTTCATATGTATCGAAGTAAGCAGGGTAAGCTTTCTTTACCTTTTCCATGTGCGTATCAAGTACCTCGTCTGCGCTGTCTATAAGACCAAGCTTAACCATTTCCTTTACACAGAAGTCGGAAAACTGTTTTTCAGTCATGTTCCAGAACTTGTCACCTTCAGATACGAAGTATTCAAGACCTACCCAAACTGTATGCCCCAGGTCTTTGACCATATAAGGCGACCAGTTGTTGTAAATCTGAAAACGTCCCATTTTTACACGCCTGTCCTGAACGTATACCCAGCAGTCTGGAACAATATTGCCGACTGTTTTCATTGTCGTCTTGTTTTTGAGCTTGAGCTTAGGAACGAGCACGCCAAGGGTCATGTAGTCGCGGTAAGGAAGACCTGCAGCAATACGTGCAGCCTCATCGGGAACATCGTTCATGCCTGCAACTAAATCCTTAACAGGCATAGAGGAGATAATACAGTCGCCGCTGAGTTCTATTTCATTTCCATCCTTGATATAGGAAACTCCAGTGAGGTTATTGTTTGCGTCTTTGTGAAGCTTTTTGACAGCTGCTTCCATTATGATATTGCCGCCGAGCTTTCTAACTTCATCGGCAGTTACTTCCCATAACTGTCCGGGACCAAGCTTAGGATACTTGAATTCCTCAATAAGAGAGGTATTGACTTTGCGGTTCTTTACCTTGAATAGCTTTCCGAAGAAATCCTTTATGATACCTACAATAGAGAGCCCTTTTGTGCGCTGAGCGCCCCATGAAGCGTCGATTTCGCTGGGATGTCTGCCCCAGAGGTTCTCGGTGTAGTACTCGAAGAACATTGAATAGAGTTCTTTGCCGAAACAATTGATATAGAAGTTCTCGAGATTTGTCTCCGGGCGCTTATGCAAAGCTGCCTTAAGATAGCTTAATCCTACCTTCATAGTGGTGAGAAAACCAAAATTCTTTATTGTTTCAGGTTTCAGTGAAACGGGATAGTCATAGAACTTGTCATTGAATAGTATACGTGATACTCTGTGTCTTTTGAGCATAACGCGGTTTTCTTTCTGAGGGTCTGGACCTCCTTTTTCCACATTAACGTGCCTTTTAAGAAACTTATCGTCAGATGATGGAACACCCTGGGTAGGTAACATATTGCTCCACCACTGATTAACCTCTGGTATCTTTGAAAAGAAGCGATGACCACCCATGTCCATACGATTGCCTTTGTAGTTGACGGTTTTGGAGATTCCTCCGATAGCATCGGTCTCCTCCAGAACAGTAACGTCATACTCGCCCGAGCCGTCCTTGAGTAGTTCATATGCTGCAGTAAGACCAGCAGGTCCTGCGCCGATTATTATGACTTTTTTCATGATAAAAGATCCTTTCCTTTAAGTTTCAAATCCTATAGCCTAAACAAATGCGAGAATCATTACATTTATCAAAGATTTGAATTTAGCCGAATGAAAACACTATTAGTTCATTATAGCATATATAGAGTTAGTAATCAAGTAAATTAGTGAGCAACGAAACAATTTGTAGATTTGTTAGTGCAGAACTGACAAAATTGAACGCGTTAATTGTACATAAATGACCAAAAATAAAGAAGGCGCACATAAAATGAAGTGCGCCTAGTCAGCTTTTGATTATTTTTCTGTGCAGAACTCAACTTTTTCACCGTTGAGTATCATATTTGTCGTTCTTACAGCACACATCTTGCCACACATAGAGCATGTATGTCTGTCTGCAGGGGGAGTACTTTCGAAGTAAGCTCTTGCCTTTTCACCGTCAACAGCAATTTCGAACATCTTCTCCCAGTCAACCTCATGACGTGCCTCTGCCATGGCGTTATCGCGGTCTGTAGCGTGAGGAACTCCCTTTGCGATATCAGCAGCATGAGCAGCTATACGGCTTGCGATAATTCCTTCCTTAACGTCATTTGCATCTGGTAGACGAAGATGCTCTGCAGGAGTAACATAGCAGAGAAAATCTGCACCGCTGGCAGCAGCTATAGCTCCACCGATAGCAGAAGTGATATGATCATATCCAGGGAAAATATCAGTAACGAGAGGTCCGAGAACATAGAACGGAGCATTGTGACATATACGTTTCTGTAGCTTCATATTAGCAGCTATCTCGTTCATTGCCATATGACCAGGGCCCTCTACCATTACCTGAACGTCCTTTGCCCATGCTCTTTCTGTAAGAGCACCCAGCTCTATTAGTTCAGCTATCTGTCCACCGTCTGTTGCGTCGTCGATACAGCCTGGACGGAGAGCATCACCGAGAGATATGGTACAGTCGTATTCACGAAGGATATCGAGAACTTCATCGTAATGCTCGTAGAATGGATTCTCATTTCCTGTCATCATCATCCACGCAAATAGCAGAGAGCCTCCGCGTGAAACGATGTTCATCTTGCGCTTGTCTCTACGGAATGCTTCTACAGCTCGACGGTTAATTCCTGCATGGATAGTCATGAAGTCAACGCCCTCTTCTGCATGAGCGCGGACAACTCTGAGAAAGTCCTCAGCAGTTATTTCGAGGAGATCCTTTTCAAGATAGCCTATTGCGTCATACATAGGTACAGTACCTATCATAGCAGGTGATTTCTCAATGAGTGCCTTTCTGAAAGTGTTGGTTTTTCCGTAGTTGGAGAGATCCATGATAGCTTCTGCTCCAAATTTAAGGGCCATATCAACTTTCTGCATTTCAATGTCATAGTTCTTTGCATCGCCTGAGATTCCAAGGTTAACGTTGATCTTTGTACGCATTTTCGTACCGATACCCTCAGGAGAAATGGACTTATGATTTATATTGCATGGTATGCAGACCTCACCCTTTGCAACGAGAGCGCGAAGCTCCTCTGCGTTAATATATTCTTTTTCGGCTATTATCTTCATTTCGGGAGTTATGATTCCCTTTTTAGCCGCTTCCATTTGTGTACTGTAGTTTTTCATTGTTATATTTCCTCCGATTGATTGATTTTTAGAGCTATATGCTCATTATTCTGATGTTTTAGCAAAATGTCCCTCGAGAGCAAATGCATGATTCATAGGACCACTGCCTTTTCCAAGGTCAAGCATTGCCGAAAGAGCACCTGAGATGTAGTCTTTAGCACGCTCCACAGACTTTTCAAGTTTGAATCCTTTGGCAAGATTTGAAGCTATGGCGCTTGAAAGTGTGCAGCCTGTTCCATGCGTGTTAGGGTTATCGATACGTGTCCCGTTGAACCATGTGCAGCTGCCATTGTTCCAGAGGAGGTCATTAGCGTCATTTAGACTATGCCCTCCCTTGCATAGTACAGCACATCCGTATTCTTTACCTATTTTTTGGGCTGCTTTTACCATATCCTCGCGAGAGGTTATTTTAAAATCTGCTAGTATCTCAGCTTCTGGAATATTAGGAGTGACAACTGCTGCAATGGGGAGAAGCTGTGATTTCAGAGCCTCAACAGCGCCTTCTGCAATAAGCCTAGCGCCGCTTGTAGCTACCATAACAGGGTCAACTACGATATTTTCAGCTTTGAACTGCTTTAGCTTATCCGCGATAATGCGAATGAGCTTTTCGGAGGAAACCATGCCTGTCTTGACTGCATCAGGACGGATGTCCGTAAAAACAGCGTCAAGCTGCATAGCCAAAAATTCAGGCGATACCTCCATAATACCTGTTACGCCGGTCGTGTTCTGTGCAGTGAGAGCTGTAATAGCGCTCATAGCATAAACACCATTCATGGTCATTGTTTTTATGTCCGCCTGAATGCCGGCGCCTCCGCAGGAATCACTGCCTGCGATTGTTAATGCTGTTTTCATTTGTATTGCTCCTTTTCGGCGAATTCGGGCTAGGCCCCAGCATTAATTTTGTATAGCGAAACAAGGTGGTGCCCCCGATGCTCCGCTTTTATCAATCAGTTGAGAGTATTTATATGACTAGATAAGTGCAAAATAGCCTGAAATCTCAACTAAAAAAGGTGCGCTCACATAGAGACACACCTACATTAAATAAGTATTTCCCTACGTTGGCATTATCCAAATCAGGTAAGGTCGGAGTTGAAAACTCCCTCTCAGCCTGTTAAACAAGCTCCCTTTTTCGTATTATATTATAGCACTTTTATCGGAATTGTCAAGAGCATGTAAGATTATTGACATAACTGTCAAAAAAAACTATAATTAGTACTGAAATATATAATTCGAAAGGGTGTTATTTATGTGGACTATTCTTGTGATTTCAGTTCTTATTGTAGCAATAGGAGTAAAGATTATTTCTACCAGTATCAGCAAGAAAAAGCGCTGCACTGTAGAAGTTTGGGCAAAGATAGTGAATGTGAAGAAAATTAAATGTTATGAGACAGGAGATTATAGTGTTCCGAGCTATTCCTATTGGTATAATGGAACTGAATATGTATCAAAAACAGGTAATTTCATGTCTATTATACCTCATGAAGAAGGCGAGACATTGCGGATTCGAGTTAATCCCGATGATCCAAAGGAGATTTACGATCCATCTGTGAAAGATACTAGCAAAATATCGGGTTCTTTTACAATAATTATTGGTGTTGTATGCTTTATAGTAGTTTTAGTGAAGATTTTAAACAGTATTAGTATAACTATTAAGTAGAATAGCATTGTTCATAAAATATGCTTGAACTATGGTACTAAAAATGCTAGTATTAAAATATAATAAAGCGCGATCAGAGCGTATAAAACGGAGGTATGTAAAATGGATAAGAAAGCAATGTACAAAATAAGCTATGGACTATTTGTTGTTACAGCTTGCAGTGACGGAAAAGATAATGGTTGCAT
>JAFZYX010000010.1 GCA_017616055.1 Ruminococcus sp. | reverse complement strand
TTTCTTGAAATCTATACATGACGTCCTCCAAAGTGCAAGCTTTTTCTTCATTTTTCGCATTTTTTCATGCACTCTTATTATATCACATTCTTCAGATTTTGTCGATATTTCGGAGAATATTTGTGACTTGAGGAGAGACTAAATATAAAATACGAGGAGCCGGGATTAACCGGCTCCGATTTATTTCAATAGGGTGTCTATTTTATTTGACGTATTTCAAATGCGCAAAAACAACTTATATGACATACTTTTTTGTATGTCAATAGACTAAGGGCTATTGACATAATTATGATAAGCCAGACAAAAAATCGCCCCTCACAAGGATAGGAGATATTTGATCATTAATAAGTTGATTAGCGAAATTGATCGAATAATAAGTCAACGAGTTTTTGACCCATGGTTATTCTAGGAGCAGAACCGTAATCATAACTTTCCTGAGGTAAATCCCTCCAGATATCGAGGACTATTTCACCACACTCTTTTCTGATCATGTATTTCACGCACCAACGACAGGCAGTTGATGACGTTTTGGTGTAAAATAAGAAATCTTTGTGAAAATTAGCACTCTCCTATTGACAGTGCTAATACGCTGTGCTATAATGTAGTCAGAACAAAGGAACAGAGAAGCACCAAAGGATCCGGGTGCCAAACTCTCCGTCCCCTTGCTCAGATCAATGGAAACATGTGACGAGTTAAAGGAGGACTGACTTATGTTATATCCAAGCATTTTTGGTGAAAACCTTTTCGATGATTTCTTCAGATTCCCTGACTTTGGCGGAGATGTGGAGAAGAAACTGTACGGCAAACACGCTGCGCAGGTTATGAAGACCGATGTTCACGATCATGATGATCACTATGAGATGGTAATTGATCTGCCAGGCTTCAAAAAGGATCAGATCAATCTTGAACTACAGAACGGTTATCTGATTGTCAGTGCCGCAAAGGGACTTGATAAGGATGAGAAAACGAAGAAGGGCAAACTGATTCGTCAGGAGCGCTATGCTGGTGCAATGCAGAGAAGCTTTTATGTCGGCGATTCAATAACCGAAGCTGACGTGAAGGCAAAATTTGAGGACGGCGTTCTTGATATCTGCGTTCCGAAGCATGATCCGAAGAAGATCGAAAACAAAAAATATATCGCTATTGAGGGATAATCCCTTCCTTAAGAATGGCTAACACAAATGAGTTTCCCGGAACTGTTCGATATGAACGGTTCCGGGAAATTTGTTTTCACACCTTCGTCAGGTTGCCTTTGTAGATTTCATTGATATAATTCTAAAATCAGATATAAAAACACCAGCTTCCTCACGGGAGCTGCCTTAAGTCTTGTCATTTACCTATAAGCTTCAATATCTCTGCAGGTTTCAAAGTTTTACCAGAAGAAACGATCTTCTCATTGACCACAAGTGCAGGCATTGACATTGCGCCGTACTCCATGATCTTCTGCAAGTCAGTGACATACTCAACCTCGATGCCCATACCCTCGACAGCTTTGACGGTGTTGTCGTAGAGTTGATGACAGGCTTTGCAGCCAGAACCGAGTACCTTTATACAGCAGATACCGTCAACAGGTTCACCGCAGCAAGTCGAAGCTGTCTCAGTTGCAGTTTGCTCTCCGCTGCAACAGCAACATGATGTTTTCTCTTTCTTTTCTTCCTTTTTCTTACCGAATAATGTCATGATATTTACCTCCTAAACAATGTAGTTTTGAATGAGATTAAAGAAATATCCGACAAGGATAATTCCGACCGTACAGATAGCAATAAAAATGCCAAGCAGCTTTGGCTTTATCACTTTTTTAAGCATAATCATCGACGGGAGTGACAGCGTAATAACGCCCATCATAAATGCAAGAACCACGCCGAGCTTTGCTCCTTTAGCGACCAGCGCTTCTGCAATGGGAATACAGCCGAATATATCAGCATACATCGGTATGCCGCAAATCGCAGCTATAATAACGCCGAATGGATTTTCGGTGCCGAGCACCTTGACTACCCATTCCTCGGGTATCCAGTTGTGAATAAAGGCACCTATTCCTACGCCGACTATGACATATGGCAAGACCTTTTTGGCCGTTACGACTACCTGCTCCCAAGCGTATTTCATTCTTTCACGCTTTGTCTGCTCGTTTTGCGGAGTATCAAGGCTCTTACCGTTTCGGATAAACTCCTCCACTTGATCTTCAAGGTGCAATTTTTCGATGAGCGTTCCGCCTGCAATAGCGATCACAAGTCCGACTATCACGTATATAACAGCAACTTTCCAGCCGAATATACTCATCAGCAGGACAAGTGAGCCCAAGTCCACCATTGGCGATGAGATAAGAAACGAGAACGTCACTCCAAGCGGAAGTCCTGCGCTTGTGAATCCCATAAATAGCGGTATCGAGGAACAGGAGCAGAATGGTGTTACCGTACCGAGCAAAGCCGCAATACAGTTTGCACCAATACCGTGGAATCTGCCCAGTATCTTTTTCGTTCTTTCGGGCGGGAAATAACTCTGTATATAGGTTATCACGAAAATAAGAACACCAAGCAGCACCATAATTTTTATCAAATCATAGATGAAGAATTGCAGACTGCCGCCGAGCTTGCTTTCGGTATCAAGACCGCAGGCGTTCAGCAGAGAGCCGATAAGCCTGTTCAGCCATTTCATGCTGAATATTTCATCTTGTATAAAATCCCACATTCTTATTTATCATCTCCGAGCATTTCGGCTACGATCTCAGCCGCTGCCCTTACCATCTCGGGACATAGTGTTCCGAACAAACCGTTTGATCTCGCATAGTTTTTTCCTTCCTCAGTTCTGAGATCGCAGCCGAGAATATCCCGGCAGATGTATGAATTCTTGCGTTTCTCGAACTCGTCAAGGAATTTAACTGCCATAGAGCTGCTTTTGACACGACTTTCAGTGTCGTTAAGGTCGAACTGACCGTATTTCATTCCAAGAACCATAAGAGCTCCCGTACAAGCTCCACAGACCTCGCCCTTGCCCATTCCTCCGCCGAAGCATGAACCTATCTGCAAAGCCTGCTTTTCGGTAATACCGAACTGCTCTGCAAATGCGGCAAACACCGCCTGCGAGCACTTATAGCCGTTCTCATAATACTGAACCGCTTTCGTAACATTATCCATTTTCTCATCCTCCTATTGTTATATTTAGATATATCTATTTGATGATGCTATTTTAAGCCGTATAGTTATACGGCTTATTTATTACAGCATTTACAATCGTTTTCAGTTACTGCTGTGATCTCTTTCAGGCAATCCATAGCGATCATAGCACCTTCCTGCGAGATAGAGTAGTGCATCCACTTGCCCTCTTTTCTGCCGACCACAAGTCCGCTGTCGCAGAGTACCTTCATATGGTGAGAGAGCGTTGGCTGACTCAAGTTTAGCTCTTCAAGAAGGTGGCAGGCACAAAGTTCACCGTTTTGCAGAAGTCTGAATATCTGTACACGGTTTTCATCGCACAGGGCTTTAAATATCACAGTGATCTGTTTGTTTGATAACTCCACGTTCTCACCTCACATTGAAGATTTTCTATATTATATCATACGCATAGAAAAATGTCAATATGTTTTTAGAATTATTCACTGAGTAATGTCTGTTTTCTTTCGCAAATATTAATAATAACGGAAAGGTATACTGCGTTTTCTTGTTC
>JAFZYX010000092.1 GCA_017616055.1 Ruminococcus sp. | reverse complement strand
CTCTCCCATAACGTACATACCGTACTTGTTGCAGAGCCAGTAGAGGTATGAATCGTTGCTGTAGTGAGAAGTTCTTATAGCGTTGACGTTGTTCTTCTTCATTAAAGTAACGTCCTCGCGCATAGTCTCCTGTGGGATAGCCTTGCCATTGAACGGATCGGTATCGTGGCGATTTACGCCCTTGAGGAGAAGCCGCTTTCCGTTTATTGTTATTGGCTGCCAGCTACTGGTGGTAACTCTGTATGAGCCATCTACCTGTGTAGGAGTGAAACCTATCTCACGGAAACCGAGCTGAGTTGATAGTATCTCCTGCACATCGCCTTTGTCGTCTGTGAGCTTAAGTACGAGAGCATATATATTCGGAGTTTCAGCCGACCAGAGTTTTGGCGACTTTACATTCGCTTTTATAACGGCATTACTGTTCCTGCCGGAAGCAAGCTCGTCTAGTTTTACTGAGACATCGCTTAAAATGTTATTTCCTGCCTCATCGTAAGCTTCTGCCACAACTTTCCAGCCGTTCTTTGAGTTGCCGGAGTTGTTGCGGATATCCATGGATATCTCGAGGCATGCGTTTGAGTATGTATCGTCAAGATCAGTACGGACATTATAATCTCTGATTTGCATATCAGGTGCGCTTACGAGGAAAACATCCCGGAAGATACCGCCGTCGTAGATCATATCCTGATCCTCAAACCATGTTCCGTCGCAGAATTTATGTACTTCAACAGCAAGAGTGTTCTCTCCGTCAACAAGATATTCCGTTACATCGAAGCGGTGAGGGCTGAAAGTGTCTTCGCTGTAGCCTACAGCCTTTCCGTTGATATATACATAATAAGCTGATTCGACGCCGTCAAATTCCAGGTAAATATTTCGTCCTGACTGCCGTATGCTGCTGTCAACCGTAAACTTCTTGCGGTAAAGTCCTACAGGATTGTAATTAGTAGGCGCCTGGGGAACGGGAACATTGCTGTCGTATTTAGCCTGCCAGGGTTCGCCTATATTGGTATAGATTGAAAAATCAAATCCTTGAGTTGTCCAGCTTTTTGGAAGCTGAACCGTTTTCCAGCCACGATCTGCAGAGGGCTGATAATCTGTGTTAAAACAGCCTGCATTAATATGAGACTGAGCTTGCTGAGCGTTCTGAACGACTACAAGATCCCAGTCCTGATCCTTGCCTGTTAGCATTTGCAGATAGTCTGACTGTTCGCGTGCATTGTAGTCCCATACAGCATTTATTGCTGCTTCAGTACTTTGATATGGGACGGGGTTGCATGAGGCAGCCTCGCGATTTACAGCGAAAACATCCTCTGCACCGTTTTTTCCTGTCCATTCATTGCCGCTGAATGAGACATTGGCTGCACTGACTGCTGCAGGGATAAAAGTTCCTACAGACATTGCAGCTGTTACTATTGCAACAGCTGTTGAAACAAAGCGTTTCATAAGTAATTCCTCCTTTGTGGCAACACTGCCCAAAGACTGCCTTCAGCCACGGCAGTATCACCTTGATTTTAATTCCCCTGACGGAACCAAGTTCCGTTTCTTCAAAATTTTATAATTCACAGCATACTGTTTGTTAATAGTTATTTGTTAAACATCACCATTATTAACAAACAGCGTATCTGCTATTATGTTTAATATACCATAAATATGAATTTTTTGCAACTGTTTTTTTGGAAGAAAATAAGAAAATGAACATTATAATAATATTCTATACGTAATTTTACCAAAAAACCCCTTTTCACGTCATGAAAAGGGGAATGTTGAGCTTTGTTGATCCATATAAAGATATCAGATGATTCTTATGTCAGTAGTCTGAATATCAGAAGAAGAACAAAAGTATATAATAATATTGCGACAGTGTGACTACTTTGTTTTATGATCCCTGATGTATACTCTGTATGCTTCTCTCCAATTACGGAAATGTTCCCTGTAATAATTGAAGCGGTCTTTTCCGTATTTATCAGCATTGTAGTGGGATGTATCAAACCATTTACGCCGGAAT
>JAFZYX010000091.1 GCA_017616055.1 Ruminococcus sp. | reverse complement strand
CTCAGAGCTCTGCAAGCGCCTGCACTGCGAGATAGTAGCTTCCAAAGCCGAAGCCGCTTATGCTTCCCTTACATACAGGTGCTATTACTGAGTTTGAGCGGAATCCATCACGTGCGAAAACGTTGCTGATATGTACTTCTATGACAGGTATTTTTATTGCTGCTATTGCGTCACGTATCGCATAGCTATAGTGAGTATATGCTCCTGCATTAATTATTACGCCGTCAAATACAGTTCTTGCGGCATGGAGTTTGTCGATGATAGCTCCTTCATGATTGGACTGGAATATCTCACACTCCAGTCCCTGCTCCTTTGCACGGTCGATAATATTACTGTTGAGGGTATCTATACCAGTATTTCCGTATATACCTGGCTCTCTCTCCCCCAGCAGATTAAGATTTGGACCGTGTATAACAAGTATCTTCTTAACCATATTTACTCCTTTTTGTCGTCAACAAATTTTCTTGGCAGAAAAGGCTTTTCAAGTACTCTCTTGAAGCGTATGAACCTCTTGCTCTTTGGTTCAGGCTCTATTGGCTGAACGTATATCATTTTTATGCGGGAATGATTGGCTCCCCATACATCAGTAAAAAGCTGATCCCCTACAGCGGCAGTCTCTGAGGCGGTAAGCCTCATTTTCTTCATAGCGGCAGTATATCCTCTTTTCAGAGGCTTTCCGCCGTCGCAAACATAATCCAGACCGAGAGGTGCTGCAAAACGCTTTACACGCCCATCGTGATTATTTGAGACTATTATCAGTTTTATACCGTTATTTTTCATATTTTGAAGCCATTCCGTTATACCATCGGCAGGTACGGGATCGTCATGCACAGCAAGGGTGTTGTCTACGTCGAGTATAAGGCCTTTTATACCGTGCTTTTTCAGAAATGAGGGAGTTATGTTAACTGTTCTCCTGAAAGCGAAATCAACGTCGGTATTTGTAATTTTATGTTTTAATCCCAAACTATTTGTCAACTCCGTTCAACAAATGAAAAAGCGAGCCGCAGCCCGCTTTTATCAACATTAATCATAATTCGTAAGATTAATACTTACGCTTACGAGCTGCCTCAGACTTCTTCTTACGTTTTACCGAAGGCTTCTCGTAGTGCTCTCTCTTACGAACCTCAGCAATTACGCCATCCTTTGCACATGATCTCTTAAATCTCTTAAGAGCTGTGTCTAAAGACTCGTTTTTGCCAACACGAACTTCTGCCACTCAATTTCCCTCCCTTGTTCAGAGGTTGCACAGAGCCTTGCTCCGTGGCATCTATACTAATCACCCTTGTGGGCGTCAGTCAGCGCATACCCCAATACATAGCAGATACACAAATATAATCATATAGAATATACTATAAGTTTACCACATTTTGCGATTGTTGTCAAGCATTTTTTTGTTAATTAAAATTTTCGTTACTTTGCAACAATATTAACAAGCTTATTTGGTACATATATCTGCTTGACTATATTCTTTCCATCAATAGATTCCTTGACCTTTTCATCGTTCATAGCTAGATCCATTACAATATCCTTGTCGGTATCTGCTTCGATATTAAGCTTTGCCTTAACTTTACCGTTTATCTGAACAACGATCTCAATAGTATCCTCCTTGCAAAGCTCTTCATCGTAATCAGGCCAACTTTCATATGCAATAGTATCTGTGTGTCCCATTATGCTCCATATCTCCTCGCCCATGTGTGGAGTGATACATGAAAGCATCTTTATAAGGCCCTCAGCATATTCCTTCGGACAGGAATCATTCTTGTATACTGCATTAACAAAGATCATCATCTGGCTGATAGCTGTATTGAATGCAAGCTTCTCAAAGTCATCGGTTACCTTCTTAACAGTCTGATGATATATCTTTGTGAGCGTACCATCGTTACTGTCTGTAAGCTTTTGCGACTCTGTGAAGAAATTCCATACTCGCTGAATAAATCTCTTTGCGCCCTCTACTCCGTTCTTACTCCAAGGCTTGCTTACCTCAAGAGGTCCCATGAACATTTCATAAAGGCGAAGAGTATCAGCTCCATAGTCTCTTACTATATCTGATGGATTTACAACAAACTCAGGGAAACGCTTACCCATTTTGATACCATTTTCGCCCAATATCATACCTTGATGAACAAGCTTCTTAAATGGCTCCTTTGTGGGCGCTAAACCCTTATCATAGAGGTATCTGTTCCAAATACGAGAATACATAAGATGTCCTACTGCATGCTCTGGGCCACCTATATAAAGATCTACAGGCATCCAGTGCTTGAGGAGTTCCTGATTAGCAAATTCCTTATCATTATGAGGATCTATATATCTGAAGTAATACCAGCTTGAACCCGCACTTCCAGGCATTGTAGAAGTCTCACGTGTACCTTTAACGCCGTTGTGGTCGTACTTTTTCCACTCTGTTGCATTCTCAAGTGGAGCCTTACCATTCTTACCCTTGTAATCATCAAGTTCAGGAAGAATGAGCGGAAGCTCATCATCATCAAGAACGTGTATCTCACCGTCTTCACCGTGAACTATCGGAACAGGCTCGCCCCAGTAACGCTGACGAGCGAATATCCACTCACGGAAGTGATAATTAACTGTACGTTTTGCTCTTCCCATTTTTTCAAGCTTCTGTGTAATAGCTTCCTTTGCCTCTTCAACTGTAAGGCCTGTGAACTCTTCTGAGTTTATGAGCTTGTAACCCTTTCCAAGGTATTCTGTCTTTTCCATAGCAGCTTCTGAAACGTCAATGTGTCCTTCATTGCCATCAATTACCTGTATCATATCGATATTATGAGCTATGGCATATTCAAAATCTCGCTGATCGTGGCTTGGAACTGCCATAACTGCACCTGTTCCGTAGCTTGCAAGTACGAAATCGCCAATAAACATACGGACTTCCTTGCCATTTACAGGATTAATACAGGTAACGCCCTTAAGCTCACAGCCAGACTTAGTCTTATTGAGTTCTGTACGGTCCATGTCATTCTTTTTCTTTGTCTCGTCAATATATGCCTGTACCTCTTCCTTGTTTTGCACGCGGTCAAGCAGGCTCTCTGTAACTGCTCCGTCTGGAGCAAGAACCATGAAAGTGATACCATATATTGTTTCGATACAAGTCGTAAAAATAGAGAACTTACCTCCGCCTACAATATCAAACTCAACCTCTACGCCTGTGGATTTTCCAATCCAGTTACGCTGTATAGCTTTTGTTGACTCAGGCCAGTCTATCTCGTCAAGTCCCTCCAAGAGTTTCTCAGCGAATGCAGGCTGATCTATTACCCACTGCTTCATATTTTTTCTGACAACAGGGAAACCGCCACGCTCTGATTTTCCGTCGATGACCTCATCGTTGGAAAGAACTGTTCCAAGTTCTTCACACCAGTTAACAGGCATATCTATGTATTTTGCATATCCGTCTTTGTAGAGCTGTTTGAATATCCACTGAGTCCACTTGTAAAACTCAGGATCTGATGTAGCGACCATTTTCGACCAGTCATAATCAAAGCCTAATTCCTTGAGCTGTTTTGAGAAAGTCTTGATATTTTCCTGAGTAAAGCCATTGGGGTGATTTCCTGTATTTACGGCATACTGCTCAGCAGGAAGGCCAAATGAGTCATATCCCATTGGATGAAGGACGTTGTATCCCTGCATACGTTTCATACGCGAAACAATGTCAGTAGCGGTATAACCCTCTGGATGTCCTGCGTGAAGACCTACTCCAGATGGATACGGAAACATATCAAGCGCATAGAACTTAGGCTTGCTGAAATCCCATACATCAGTCTTGAAAGTTTCGTGTTCTTCCCAGTATTTCTGCCATTTGGCTTCAACAGATGTGAAATCATATCTGCTCATTTTAATATCATTCCTTTATTTAATTATTGATTGTTATTGTTTTGGTAAAATGCTGTCTTATATTTCTCTGAACACACAAAAGCACAGCACATCCGATATCGATTATCCCTTCTATGAGGTACAGCCAATTTGAACTGATATTCGATATGTTATCTGGAAGGTATATCAACGCTATTACCACAAGTATAGCCGCAGTAAAATAATTGAAGAATTTAAAACCAGTAAACATCATTACCGTAAGTCCTACAGCTATGAACATATCGCTGAAGCTGAACCCACCACTGATAACCATATTTAGCACAGCTTTTGCTATGAGATATACGCCGATAATAATACACAACGCACGTCCCTTAGAATCATTAGTATGCATTCATTACTCCTTAGTGATAAGGCTGCTGATATCTATCTGCTCACCGTCTGCCCACAAGCCTTCAAGCTTATAGAAGTTTCTCGTATCCTTGTAGAAAACATGGACGATAATATCTGCATAATCCAGAATAATCCATGTATTCCCTGTATCTGCCTCACGGCGCTGTGGTTCTATGCCCTTCTGAGAAAGTACGAACTCCACCTCATCCGCAAGAGTTCTTGCATGGGTGTTGCTTGTACCGTTTACGATAACAAAGTAATCGGCAAGTATAGTCAAATCGGATATCTTTATAGCTTGGATATCCTCGCCTCTTTTACTGTCGAGTGTTTTTATTATAAGTTCGAGTTTTTCCTTCTCGGTCATTTATTAATCTTCCTTCCACCCTGGTTTCATATCCGGATCTCTGAGAGGCTCAGTAGCGTGCTCAAGCTCCTCAAAGTCCATTCCCATATCGTCATAAAGATCATAGCTGTAATTGCCTTCTTCAATGAACTCAACAATATTGCTATCAGACATGAGCATAGGTGTCTGATAAGGTCTGAAATTCTCGTTGAGCTTATCAATTGTAGCTCTCTTGTGAATAGAATATATGCTGTAGGTCACTCCATCAGCAGTATACTCGGCATCCTCACCGGGGACCATATCCACACTTACATTTTCCATTTCCAGAACAGAACCAAAGTCAGCAAGTTTGCTAAGATCTTCAACACTCATATTTGTAGCAATCCACTTGTTCTTGTAGATTGTATTGAGGTAACTGTAAAGCTTGAGCCTGCTATCCTCACTAATACTCTTCAGTTTCTCCATAGCTGCACGCATGAAACGACGCTGGTTCTGTACTCGTCCGATATCACCCTGGAGCCACTCGTGACGGAAACGAACGAACCATTCAGCCTGCTCGCCTGTAAGTTTTACATCACCAGCAGGAATTATCTTGTCTGCCTCATAAATAATCTCATTATCAAGGTGCATAGGGATTCCACCTATAAGGTCCACGATATTCTTGATATCAAAGCAGGCAGTGGTAATATATGCGTCTATCGGTATACCAAAACAATCCTGAACACAGTTTACCACACGCTGGATATTGGTTATATCAGGGTCACCCCATGCGTAGACGCTGTTCATCTTTGTAGTAGGATTGCTTGTGTAATACAGCATAGAGCAGTCACGAGGAACCTGAAGGATATTAAGCTTTGCAGCAGGAATATCAAACTGACATATCCATATAACGTCAGTATTCTCAACATCCTCATCAAATCCGAGGAAGAGCACTGTATACTGTCCCTCAATCAACTGAGGTAGATCAAGTCCATCGTTAAACTCCTCACTTACGATGTCAGTGTTGACATTGAGCTCCATATTTGGAGCTTCAAGCTCTCCCTCGATTTCAATGGTAGGCTGCCAACGTTTAAAATATGTGAGTATTGATACTCTTTCATCGGGCTGACCACTCTTTTTGTACCAAAGTATTGGCATATTAAGACAAAGAGTGATTATTGCAGCTATACTGAGCATTACGGATGTAATCTTTACAATAAAGTCTTTTTTACTCTTTTTTCTTTTTGATTTTTGCTTATTTTCACTGGTAGAACTCTTTGCTCCACTTTTTTCATGAAGTCCGTGATAGATTTGCTGCTCGGAAGGACGCTTCTGACGTTCTTCCTCGTCACCTATGCTAATATCTATTGAAGGAGACTCATGAAGTCCACGGTATTCGTTAAGTACCACTGTGGTCTTTGGTCTCTCATTTACTTTTTTAAGTTTACGTAAAGGCTTGGGCTGCCTTTGAGAATTTGTTATGTTTGTATTTATCTCCTTTTTTAAATCTTCTCTGTTCATTTGACTCCTCTTTTCATTTCCAGTTTTTATTTCTCTTCTTTAAGAAGCCTTGTGTAAAAATTGTAGCCTTCAACAGTACATATTGGGATTACTCCGCCTTTTTTTATCACTGACTTCATCGAAAACGCAAATGCTTCGAGCATTGCGGAGTTAAGATCAGTATACGCGAGCTTGCGCATTTTTTCAACGTCCTTGTAGTCTCTCTCAGCAGAAACAAGATCACCTATATAAACTATTTCCTCAAGTCGTGACATTCCTGCCCTGCCAACTGTATGAAATCTTATGGAATTTAGGATATCTATATCCTCCACTCCGAACTCTTTTTTAACATAATAAGCGCCTGCAATACCGTGAAGAAGTGAACGTGTTTCCATTTCCTCCCTGCATACGGTATATCCACTTGCAAGAACGAGATCTTTCTGCTCGTTCTCAGGAAGCTCCTTGCATATATCGTGGAGAAGTCCGGCAAAATATGCCTTGTCCGGATCCTCACCATACTTTTCAGCAAGTTTCCTGCACTCCTCTGCTACATTCAGTGAATGAGTATAGCGCTTTGCAGTGAGACGCGCTTTAAGTATCTTCTTTTTGTCATCAGGATTGTACTGCAAAATATCTTCACCTCTGACTGAATATAATCCAACAGACCTAATATATTGTACTACATTTTCGTCAAGATAGCAAGAGAAATCCTCATTTTTGGCAATTTTTTTTCTGACCAACGTACTTGAAACCTCAGTTGGAGGAGCTTCAGAAACTATAATTTTACCGTATTTACTTAGATCCTGAGCCTTTTTTTTCAACTCTGGCAAGTCACCACTCTCACGAGATACCACACACAGAGTAACGTTACTGAGAATTTCATCAAAACGATGCCACGTATCAAAACTGAGCAACATATCGCTTCCAACTAACAGAAACAGCTCATCCTCAGGAAATTCCTTACGAAAATGCTCAACTGTGTATATAGTATAACTCACTCTGTCGCTTTTAATCTCGTAATCGCTAACGAAAAGCCTGTCATTCACCTTTGCGGCAAGCCGCAGCATTTCAAGTCTGTCCACATCTGGAGCATACTCAGCTATGGAACGATGAGGCGATTTCTTTGACGGCACGAAATAAAGCCTGTCAAGGCTGAACTCCTTTACAGCAGTTTCCGCAAGATGTATATGTCCGTTGTGTACGGGATTAAAACTACCACCATATATACCTATCCGCATTATTTCACTCCATTCATTTCCAGGGGCGCTTGCTACCTGTCCAGCCCTTTTCTTTCCAATATTCCATATCTGCCTTGTTCCAACCATTACGCTGCATAAGACTCATTATCTTGAAAAATGCCTTTGTTTTTATTTGTACTTTAATTTTACCCTGTCTTTTCAGTATTTTTTTCGCAATTGCTTCTGCTTTAGCATTAATTTTTTCCTTTATTTTGGGCTTTACGCTCTGCCAATCAACTGCCGCTACTGGTCGGCCAAGTTTATATGTCTTAGGTATACCCCAATAAAAGCAGCTGTCAGCCATATCTTTCATAGTAGACTTTACTCCAGCCCCTGCAGCCGTTGAAACAACCACAGCTTGCTTTTTGAACATGCCCTCATTGGGACGGTGTGACATCCAACGCCAGCCATAATGGTCAAGAAAGGCTTTCATCTGTCCTGTACAGTGATAAACGTATACCGGTGATGTAAGTATAAGCACGTCAGAATCATCTATAAGCTCTGTTATGGGCTTTAACTTACCAGCATGAGGACAGGTCTCAGCACCTTTGACGAAGCAGTTAGTGCACCCACAGCAAAACTCGTCAAAGTCACGAGGCAAGAACAACTCGCGGATGTTTTCTGTATTTGTAAGCTTTTCGGCCATGATACGCCCGATACTGTAGGTTGACCCCTTATGATTTGTTCCGCTAATTATAAGGACTTTCACGCCATACCTCCTGACTATCAAAGTTTACTTAGCCTTAGGAATATTCTCTATAACAGGATCTTTTTCGTTACGCTTGAAAAGCACGAACTTATTGCCTATGACCTGTACAACTTCAGACTCGGTCTGCTCAGCTACAGCCTCTGCAGCTTCCCTGGCTGTCCATCCCGAATTATCAAGGACTTTCAGCTTTATGAGTTCCCTCTTGCGGAGAGCTTCAGCAATATCCTTGCACATAGCCTCTGTCACTCCGCCCTTACCGACCTGATATATAGTCTCATATGTCGAAGCGATACCGCGCAGGTACGCTCTTTGCTTGCTTGTAAGCATATTATTCACCGTATCTTTCTTTAAGGAAATGGTACAACTCACGAAGGGCCGCACCTCTGTGGCTAATCTTGTTCTTCTCTTCAGCTGTAAGTTCCGCCATTGTACGGTCTCCAACCATGAATACAGGATCGTAGCCAAAACCGTTTGTTCCTCGCTGCTCATAGCCTATAGCACCCTTACAGTCACCCGACATTATATGATGTCCGTTTTCGTCTATATATGCAATAGTGCATCTGAAAGCTGCTCCACGCTTATCTTCAGGAACGTCCTGCATCTCCTCAAGAAGTTTCGCACAATGCTGGCCCTCTGGAGCATACCTTGCAGAGTGCACCCCTGGTCTGCCGTCCATTGCATCTACACAAAGTCCACTGTCGTCAGCTATAGTTGGAAGAGTTACAGCTTCGTATACAGCTTTTGCCTTTATAAGCGCATTTTCAGCGAAGGTAGCACCGTTTTCCTCAGGGTCGCAGTTTGCTCCCGCCTCGCGCTGTGAAAGCACCTCAATTCCAAGCGGTGCAAGTATTTCTCTTGCTTCACGGAGCTTATTTGCATTGTTAGTAGCCATTACCAGCTGCTTAATCATCATCCTTACCTCCGAAAAGTCTGCTGAAGAAGCCACGCTTTTTCTTTTTCTCAGGCTCTGGAGCATCTTCAGTATCTTCATCTGATACTTCTTCATCTGAATCAGATTCATCTGTTTCTTTCTCCGCTTCTTCTGCTTCTGACACTATGCTATCATATGCTTCTCCGTCTTCAGTTTCGACTTCAGAGCTAGACTGAGCTTCTTCATATACTGCCTCTTCTTGAGCTTCCTCTTCAATTTCATCCTCAGGCTCTTCTGTGTATTCCTCGTCTTCCTCATATGGAATGAACGCACCATACTCATTGTAATAACCATTTACGCCGTCAACTTCAACTGAATTATCAGCTTCCAAAGTATCCTCTGTGTATTCTTCTGAATCGTTCTCTTCTTCCTCTTCATCCTCTTCGGGCTTTTCAGAAAGAGTAAAGAGTGCGTCAACAAACATATTACTGTCAAATGGCTGAAGGTCATCTATCTTTTCCCCTACGCCTATTAGCTTTACAGGTATTCCCAACTCGTTCTTGATAGAGATAACTATACCGCCCTTTGCCGTTCCGTCCAGCTTCGTGAGAACAATGCCAGTAATAGGTGCTGTTTCACTGAAAAGCTTTGCCTGATTTACAGCATTCTGTCCAGTTGTTGCATCAAGTACGAGAAGTATCTCCCTTGAACACTCCCCTGCCTTTGTGTCAATAATACGATTTATCTTCTTGAGTTCCTCCATGAGGTTCTTCTTATTGTGCAGACGGCCTGCAGTATCGATAACTACCACGTCACAGCCTCTTGCCTTCGCAGCTTCGAGAGCATCATAAACTACAGCTCCAGGATCTGATCCCTCAGCGTGCTTAACAATATCGACACCTGCGCGCTGAGTCCATACCTCCAGCTGATCTATAGCTGCTGCACGGAAGGTATCAGCCGCCGCAACAAGAACTTTTTTCCCCTCCTGCTTGAACTGGTGGCAAAGCTTACCGATAGTTGTAGTCTTTCCTGCGCCGTTAACGCCAATTACCATGATAACGGCAGGAGATACAGAAAGATCGAGTCCCGTATCATCGCCCATTATCTCAGAAATAACCTCGTGGATAAGCCCCATTATCTCCTTAGGATCAGTAATACCGCGCTCCTTTATCTTCTTGCGTAGCTTGTCACATATCTCCTCAGAGGTCTCTACTCCGATGTCGCTCATTATCATCTGTTCCTCAAGCTCGTCAAAAAGTTCCTCATCAATTACGGTGAATTTATTAAGAACTCGCTGTATTCCACCGAAAAGAAATTCCTTTGTCTTTTTAAGTCCACTGGATATCTTAGAAAAAAGTCCCATGTATGCCCTCCAAATCAGTTCCTATTATAATATCGCATCAAACTGCGAAAGTGTGACAATTTTTACTGTACGTCTGCAACATCTTCCTGGAAATCCACCTGCTCCATTTTTAGAAGCTTGGATATACCATCTTCCTGCATGGTAACACCATAGAGAACGTTTGCCTCTTCCATAGCGCTTCTTCTGTGAGTAACAAGCACGAACTGCGTTGTATCTGTGAATTTTTTCAGGTACTGAGCGTACTTTCTTACGTTTACTTCATCAAGTGCAGCATCTATCTCATCAAGTATACAAAACGGTGCAGGTCTCAGCTTCAGAATAGCAAAATATATTGCAATTGCTACGAAAGACTGCTCACCACCCGACAGAGAGATAAGGTTTTTTATTACCTTTCCGGGAGGAGCTACGCTAATCTCGATACCAGATTCCAGTACATTTTCCGGATCTGTAAGAATAAGCTCTGCTTTTCCGCCTCCGAAAAGCTCAACGAATATGCTCTTGAAATTCGAATTAATTATCGCAAAGCTCTCAGAGAATATCCTACACATCTCCGATGTAAGGTCTGTGATTATCTTTTCCAGCTCTGCCTTTGACTTCTGAACGTCCGCTATCTGCTCAGACATAAAGCGGTAACGCTCAGACACTTCTTTGTACTCCTCAATAGCGTCAACATTTACGCTTCCGAGAGCACGAATCTTATTCTTGATAGTGGTTAGCTCAGCCTGAGCAGCGTTCATGTCCTCTATCTTCTCAGCAATAGCAACTGCCTCCGAACGCGTTAGCTCGTAGACCTCCATGAGCTGCCTAATGATATTGTCAGTATCACGGCACACAGTATCTCTACGTTCTTCAAGACGAGTAACATCTGCGGAGAGCTTCTCCTTGGTATCGTTAATAGCCTTGAGACCGTTCTGCATCTCATTTACAAGACGATTCTGCTCCTTATGAGTATCGTGGCAACGCTGTATCTCTGCGTTATAAGTTTCAGTATTGTCCTTGAAATCAGCAAGTTTCTGTTTTAATTCAGCTATTTCAGTCTCTTTTTGAGCGATTATATCCCTCTGACGTGATATTTCGTCCTCAAATTGTTTGGCGCCGCTTTTCAGCTCAGATTCTCTGCCGTCTATGCGTGAAATCTCCAGTTCCTGAGCCTGAACATCCTTAGCAAGCTCCATTCCCTTTATTTTCAATTCAGACAATCTATCGGACAGTTCCTCACGCTGAATACGTAACTTTTCACGAATATCCTGTCCTTCTGCAAGCTTCGTCTCTGCAGCTTTTATCTCTGCATCAGTCTCAGAAAGAGCCTTTTCGGAATCAGTTATATTCTGCTTAGCAGCTGCAATACGTTGCTCTGTCTCGGAAATAAGTCTTCCCGATTCCTCTGACTGTTGACGTAGCTGCTCAGCCATTGAAGCAAGACTTGTGAGCTCAGCTTCCAAACGAACTTTCTCAGCCTCACATTGTGTCTGCTCGTCCTTTGCCGCTTCTGTATCAAATCGTAGCTTCTCAGCCTCTGCACGAAGCTTCTCAGCCCTATCTCGAAGAGTATCACGCTCTGATTCAAGCTTTGCAATCTCACCGTCAAGGGTCTCTATCTCGTTCTTACGAGTGATAATTCCGCCAGATCTCTGTGCTGAACCTCCAGTAAACGAACCTCCTGCATTTATGACCTGACCATCAAGAGTTACAATCTTGAACTTGTAACCATACTTTTTAGCGATAATAGTTGCGGTGTCGATATCCTCCGCAATAACGATACGTCCTAGGAGAGAAGCGACTATGCCACTGAACTTTGAATCGTATGTAACTATTTTGTTAGCATTGGCAACAAATCCCTCACAGTTTTCAAGTCCCTGCTCGCGAAGCTCGTACCCCTTCACCGATGTTATAGGCAGAAAGGTTGCACGTCCTCCTTTCTGCTCCTTGAGGAATCGAATACAGCGTTTTGCGATATCTTCGTTCTCAACTATGATGTTCTGCATAGCTCCGCCAAGCGCAGTCTCTATAGCAACTGCATACTCTGGCTCAACACCGATATTCTGAGCAACAGTACCCAGAACTCCTCCAATACGCCCCTGTTTTGAAGCTTTCAGCACCTGCTTTACACTGCCTGCAAAACCTTCCATGTTATTTTCAAGGTCGGTGAGAATCTTTCGGCGCTGCTGCTTGTCTTTAAGCTCATACAACGCACGTTCGAAATCATTTTTTGCCTGTTCAAAGCCCTCGCGACGCGAATTATATAGTCTTTCAAGGCCGTTGAGCTTATTACGTATCTCCTCTGCCCTTGAAATATTCTTTTCAGCCTGTTCCTTAACAGAAAACGTCTGATTATTGTACTCATCCAACTTTTTTTCGAGATTTCCACTACTCTCGCAGAGGGCACTCAGACGTTCAGTCTGCTCCTTTATCATAGACTTTGATGATTCGATGGTAAAGCGGTACTCGCTCTGTCTGATATACATGCCGCTTATCTCGCTACCTGCCTTATCAACTGAGTCACCAAGCTTTGTACTCTCACTCTCAGCCTTTTCAAAACTCTCTTCTGCCGCTTTTATTTCAGCTTCGAGGGCTTTTTTCTTTGCTTCAAGTTCTTCAAGTCCTTTGAGTGCAACTTTTCGCTCTTCTTCAAGAGCTTTTTTTGCATCCTCAGCATTGTCAATATTTCTCTGAGCGGTCTCAACCGCTTCATTGCAGTGCTTTATATCATTTTCAAGAACGGCTATTCCGGATTTCATTTCTGAAGCAGTCTGTTCTTCCTCCAACATTTTTCTGCGGAGTTCGTCAGCACGCATAGTGCTTTCCTGCATTTTTCTTATGCCGTCGGCTATCTTCTGCTCCTCACGCTGTATGTCGTTCTCTATGTTCTCGTATTCGTTCTTGCTGACAAGTATCTTGCCATCCAGTTCATCAAGCTTTAGCTTCATCTCGTCAAGACGAGTCACCCATACAGATATTTCAAGTTTTTTACGCTCTTCAGCAAGCTTTATGAACTTTTCTGCCTTCTGTGACTGTACACGCAGTGGCTCTACTCTGCCCTCAAGCTCGGAAAGAATATCTGTAAGACGCAGGAGGTTTTCCTGTGCAGCTGTGAGTTTTCGTTCTGCTTCAAGCTTTTTGTACCTGAATTTTGATATACCTGCCGCTTCCTCAAAGATATCACGGCGTTCAGAACTCTTCGCACCTACTATTTCAGCAATACGTCCCTGTCCGATAATAGAGTAGCCGTCACGTCCAAGACCAGTATCCATAAAAAGCTCGTTTATGTCCTTAAGTCGACACGGCTTGCCATTTATCTGATACTCGCTCTCACCACTTCGGTAGAGCTTTCGCGTAACTGCTATCTCATCGCCGATATCAGGAATTGTATTGTCATGATTATCAATATTCAACGTAACTGCTGCAAATCCCATTGGCTTTCTCGCAACTGTACCCGAAAAAATTACGTCCTCCATTTTGTTTCCTCGTAGTGTCTTTGTGGACTGCTCTCCAAGTACCCAGCGAACTGAATCACCTATGTTACTCTTACCGCTTCCATTAGGTCCTACAACTGCAGTAAGTCCCTTGTCGAAGGTCAGACTTATTTTATCAGGGAAGGACTTAAAGCCCTGTATTTCAAGTGATTTCAGATACACGTTCTCACCTCCTCAGCTCGCATTTATACTTAGGAATATCATTATCTCCCACTAATTTTATGTTCACACCGCTCTCTGCAAAATATGCGATGTTTGATTTTTTCTGTCCTGCCGCCTTACTCAAACACTTATCATTGACGGCTATTACTGCACTCACTATGTTACCAGCATCTTTAAGCACAAACTCCATATTATGGCGGTATATAAGTGCTTCGCACAGTTCACGGAACGCAGGATGATAGAAGCCGCCAATCAAATCATGCTCCACAAATTCGCTAGCATGAAGTCCGCATTTTATTACTCTAATACCGCTCCCCTCAAACATAGTTATAGCAGAAGCGGCTATATCAACAGCCTTATCAAAGCTAAACGGAACATACTCTCCTGATCGTAGAAGCTCTCCAAGACGGGTATTTTTCAGTACAACAACGGGATATATCCTTACAGTATCAGGACAAAGTGCAGCTATACGTTCAACTGTCTCCCACTCCTTCTGCGGAGTGCTACCATAAAGTCCTATCATCATCTGTAAGCCAAGTTCAAAATCGAATGCACGTATAAGATTGCAAGCGTTTTCAACATCTTCGGCCGTATGCCCGCGCTCATTAAGTTCCAGTACCTCGTCGTCCATCGATTGAGCGCCTAGCTCTATTGCAGTAACTCCGTAACTTTTCAAAAGCTGCAAAATCTCAAAGTCTATGCAATCAGG
Source organism: Ruminococcus sp. (assembly GCA_017616055.1). Classification (GTDB taxonomy): domain Bacteria; phylum Bacillota; class Clostridia; order Oscillospirales; family Ruminococcaceae; genus Ruminococcus. Next base: position 7,061 of record JAFZYX010000091.1, on the reverse strand, counting down.
TCGGGTAGAACAGCGTATGCCACGTAACTTTCCCTCGCCTACAAACTTGTGAGCTGCTTCTAGGAGTTCTATCATGTAATCACGTGATATTGCGGTAAAACTGCCTCCGAAAAAAGCTATTTCAGTATTGCCGTGATCCTTGACTTCCGTCATCGCTTTCTGGCATATCTCATAAACTTCCTCGCCCGTAGGAGCATGCTGAGCTCCACTTATTGTACGCTGATCGCAAAAACTGCATAGATGAGGGCAGCCGATGTGAGGAACAAATATTGATATATTACTGTGCTTCATAACCCATGAGTTCAAGTGCTTCCTTTGCAGCAAGCTGCTCGGCTTCCTTTTTACTCTTGCCTGTACCTTTACCTATCACCTGATCATTAAGGCATACCTCAACCACAAATCGCTTGTTGTGATCAGGTCCCTCCTCACCGATTAGAACGTATTCTACCTTTTCTTCTGGATTTTTCTGTACGACTTCCTGCAAAACGGTCTTAAAGTCATTGAAAACTTGCTTTTTTGCATGGCGTATATCCTTAGGCATAAAACGTAGAATATGCTTCGATACAGGTTCCATTCCACCGTCGAGATATATGGCAGCTATAACTGCCTCAAAAGCATCCGCCAGTATTGAAGGACGTTCCCTGCCGCCTGTGTTTTCCTCACCCTTTCCTAAGCGTAGAAATTTTCCAAGTTCTATCTGCTTTGCAAATATGTGCAGAGACTTCTCACACACAAGAGATGCTCTCATTTTAGTTAGCTCGCCTTCTGCAACATTAAGATTTTTATATAAAAAGTCAGAAACAACTATCGAAAGCACACTATCACCGAGAAATTCAAGTCTTTCGTTGCTACCGTTTGGACGTTTCTTCTCGTTTGCGTACGACGAATGTGACAGTGCCTGTTTCAGCAACTGTATATCTTTGAATTTATAGCCGATTAGTTCTTCAAATATTTCAAGATCTTCCATAGTATCACTCCTCGTTCGCAGCTTCGATACGAGATACGTAATTCTCTATCACTCCTGCGACATTACCCTCAACACAGCGTTTTGCCTGCCTTACAGCATTGAAAAACGCCGTACCGTCCGAGCTTCCATGCGCCTTAATAACAGGCTTTTTTACGCCTAAAAGCGCTGAGCCGCCCACTTCCTTGTAGTCCATTTGTTTGCGGAATGTCTTTATCTTCTTTAATGAGAGCAGAGCACCGATCTTTCCTGCTCCCGAATATAACCATTTCACCTTTTTAGCAAAAAAGCTACCCATGCCCTCATAGAGCTTAAGTGCAATATTTCCTGTAAATCCATCAGTTACGACTACCTGTACTTCACCCTTTGGCATATCTCTTGCCTCAATATTGCCTACGAAATTCAATCCCGACTTCTCAAGCAGCTTATAAGCCTCTATTTCAAGGTCTCTGCCCTTTGTTTCCTCGGAACCAATGTTCAATAATGCAACTTTGGGATTTTTCACGCCCATGACATTTTCCATGTATGCACTACCCATGATAGCAAACTGCACCAGCATCTCTGGACGACACTCGGTATTCGCTCCTGCATCAACAAGAACAAAACTTCCTTTATCAGCAGGCATAACAGGTGACGGCGCAATCCGTTTAATGCCTTTGATACGCTTGACGATGAAGGTAGCTCCCATAACGAGAGCTCCCGTACTTCCTGCCGAAACAAAAGCATCGCCTTTACCATCCGCAAGAAGTCCGAGTCCTACTGCCATCGAGGAGTTTTTCCCCGACTTGATTATCTCCTTCGGCTCTTCATGTATATCAAAAACATCATCGGTATGTACTATCTCAATACCCTCGAGACTTATACCATTTTTATCAGCACAGTCTTTAATCTCCTTTTCCCTGCCTGTGAGTACGATATCAACATCCAACTCGCGAACTGCCCTTTCGCAGCCCTTTATCACTTCAAGAGGAGCATTATCTCCTCCGAAAGCATCAACTATTATCTTTACTGCCAATTCTCTCAAGCTCTCCTCTCAGCGACTTAACCGCTCGCTCTGCATATGCACCGTAGCGTTCCTTCTTGTCCTTTATCCTTACACCAATATCTGGAAGTATTCCCATATTTGCACCCATTGGCTGAAAATTGCTGCTGTTAAACGGATCGCTCACATATCGTGACAATGCACCTGTCATGGTATCTGCAGGGAGCTGAACAGGCTCTAATCCCTTTATTCTTCTTGAAGCAGCGATACCTGCGATAAGCCCACTTGCTGCGCTTTCCATATATCCTTCAACACCAGTTATCTGGCCTGCAAAATATATCTCAGGACGGCTTCTCATGGAGAAATCAGCATTCAAAAGCTCAGGACTGTTGATAAAAGTGTTTCTGTGCATAACTCCGTAGCGCATGAACTCTGCATTTTCAAGTCCTGGTATCATCGAAAATACGCGCTTCTGCTCACCGAATTTTAAATTTGTCTGAAAACCGACAAGGTTGAAAAGCGTTCCCTCACGATTCTCTTTTCTTAGCTGTACTACCGCATAAGGTCTCCTGCCAGTCCGCGGATCATCGATACCTACCGGTTTCATAGGGCCGAAACGCATGGTATCCACTCCTCGTAAAGCAAGTTCCTCAATAGGCATACACCCCTCATAAACACTGAATGGATGAGTCTCAAAATCCTTGAGTTGTACCTTTTCAGCTTCAATAAGAGCAGCATGAAAAGCAAGGTACTCTTCCTTATTCATGGGGCAGTTCACATAATCAGCATCGCCTCTGTCATAACGTGAAGCAAAGAACGCTCTTTCCATATCTATGCTCTCGGCAGTCACAATCGGAGCAGCAGCGTCATAAAAGCTCAGCCCCTCACCGCAAAGTTCCGATATTATTTCAGCCATTGCACCCTGTGTTAACGGTCCCGTTGCAATAATGGTAGTTCCTTCAGGAAGCACCTCAACCTCACCGCCTATTACCTCAATAAGAGGATGATTCTTAATCTTTTTTGTAACTGCATCTGAGAATTTCTCACGATCAACCGCAAGCGCTCCACCTGCCTCAACTGCATTTTCCTTTGCACATGGAACAGTCAGAGAGCCAAGAAGTTCCATTTCATATTTAAGAAGTCCTGCAGCAGATTCAAGCCTTGACGCTTTCAGTGAATTTGAGCAAACCAGCTCAGCGAATCCACCATATTTATGTGCAGGCGAGAACTTTTCAGGCTTCATTTCGTAAAGCCTTACGTTTAGTCCAGCCTCGGCAACTGCCCATGCAGCTTCGCAACCTGCAAGACCTGCACCGATAACATTTACAAATGCGCTCATTTCTTCAGCTCTCTTTCATAGCCGCAGCCCTCTGCCTCACATACGAGCTTTCCTGATTTTCCACCTTTCATAAAAAGGGTTTTTCCACACTGAGGACACTGCTCTGGAGTCGGAACGTTCCATGTCATGAAGCTGCAATCAGGAAATCCCTCACACCCGTAGAAACTTCTGCCCTTCTTAGACTTTTTAAGCAGCATTTTCTTTCCGCAGCGTGGACAAGTTCCGTCTGCCTCAGTAACAATCTTCTTTGTATTCTTACATTCTGGGAATCCTGGACAGGCAAGAAATTTTCCATACTTGCTGTACTTTATTACCATATTCCTTCCGCAGAGCTCACATACCACATCCGTTTCTTCATCTGGAACCTTTACGCGCTTACCGTCCATAGCTTCTTCTGCCTGTTTAAGCGTCTTTGAAAAGTCATCATAGAACTCACGAAGTGTACTAACCCAGTTCTTTTCACCGTGTTCGACTTCGTCGAGGTTGTTTTCCATTTCAGCCGTAAACTTAGCATCAACTATTTTCTTAAAATGGTCCTTCATAAGCTCTGTAATTACCTCGCCGAGATTTGTGGGCTTAAGAGCCTTTCCCTCGTGCTCAACATAGCGGCGCGATGTAATAGTGGTAATTGTCGGAGCATAAGTACTTGGTCTACCTATACCATTCTCCTCAAGAGCCTTGATAAGAGAGGCTTCCGTAAAGCGCGGAGGAGGCTGAGTGAAATGCTGATTACCAGATATGGACTTAAGCTTGAGCTTGTCATCTGCCTTGAGCTCAGGAAGCATTTTCTTCGTACCATCTTCAGAATCTGTGGACTCAACATAAAGAACCATAAATCCTTCAAACTTTACTGAATAGCCAGAAGCTCTGAATGTACAGCCGTTGGCTTCGATATCTGCAGAAACCGTATCAAGTAGCGCATTTGCCATCTGGCTTGCGATAAAGCGCTCCCAAATGAGCTTATAGAGCTTATACTGATCAGCACTTAGGCTGGATTTAACTCTTTCCGGAGTGAGCTCAGGAGTTGAAGGACGTATAGCCTCATGGGCGTCCTGGGCGTTACTTTTAGTTTTAAAGTTCCTTGGCTCGGAAGGCAGGTAATCTTTACCATAAACAGTTCCGATGTAATCAGCGGCAGCCTTCTTGGCTTCATCTGATATACGCAGACTATCAGTTCTCATATATGTTATAAGACCTACAGCACCTACGCCCTGTACATCGACACCTTCATAAAGCTCCTGTGCAGCCTTCATAGTGCGCTTGGCACTGAAACTGAGCTTACGTGAAGCTTCCTGCTGAAGAGTGGAGGTTATAAACGGAGGCGCTGGCTGTTTCTTGGTAACGCGTTTCTTTACAGAGCTTACAATATACTCAGCATTTTCAAGCCTCTTTAGAAGATTGTCTGCTTCAGCATGATTGGCTATTTCAAGCTTCTCGCCGTCAACTGCTACAAGAGCGGCATCAAATACCTTTCTAGATGACGGAGCCGTAAACTTAGCATCAATAGACCAATACTCTTTGGGTACGAAAGCTCTTATCTCGTTTTCACGATCAACTACTAGACGAACGGCTACAGACTGTACTCGACCTGCAGAAAGGCCTCTTTTCACCTTTTTCCACAAGAACGGACTAAGCTCATAGCCCACAAGACGGTCAAGAATTCTTCTTGCCTGTTGAGCGTTAACCAGATCAACGTCTATCTTGTGTGGATTACTCATACCATTCTTTACGCCTGTCTTTGTAATCTCGTTGAATGCAACACGATTGTTGTCGTTCATATCGAGCTTAAGCATCTGTGCTATATGCCATGATATAGCCTCTCCCTCACGATCAGGGTCAGTTGCTAGATAGACTTTATCGCACTTCTTAGCACGCTTTTTGAGCTCCTTGATAACATCCTCCTTGCCTTTCATATCAGTATACTGCGGCTTGAAGTCGTTATCCTTGTCAACGCCCATTTTGGACTTTGGCAGGTCGCGGACATGGCCCATTGAAGCAATGACCTCGTAACCTGTACCAAGATATTTCTGAATAGTTTTTGCCTTTGCAGGCGACTCTACTATAACTAAATCTGACATTGGATTTTCCCCTTACTTTATTAGTTCAAACATTTTGCCCGAAAGCAAATGGGCAGCTACAAATATCTTGAGCTTTGTAAGCTCAGTCATAGGCTCCGACGTGTCTAACTCGAGTCTCTGAACCAACTCGTCTTCGTGGAGCACGAAATAATACCATTGTAAAATATAACACATGAAACGCAAATTATTTGCTAAGCTCCCACATCAAGATTCCTGCAGCCATTGCAGCATTGAGAGAGTTAATATTTCCATGCATTGGTATGATTATCCGTCTTGTACAGCGATGTGCGATATCATGCGGAAGTCCGTTACCTTCATTGCCGATAAATACAGCCTGCGTGCCCTCAAAGCTACACTCCGTCACAAGAGTAGCATCCTTATCAATGACAGCCGCTGAAGTAACTGCTCCGACCTCCTCAAGACCCGAGAACAACTCGTCGGTATCGTTTTCTATTGCTATCATCATCCTGAATACAGAACCCATAGTAGAACGTATCACTTTCGGACTATACAAATCGCAGCTTCCAGAGAGTATAACTCCGTCAATACCGAGAGCGTCGGCAGTTCTTATCATCATACCAACATTTCCCGGATCCTGCAATCCAAACAGAACAAGGTATTTGCCACCGCTTTTTGCTATATCACGTACTCTGTGCTGCACAGGTATGCGACACATAGCAAATACACCCTGTGTGGTATCCGTTGAAGCAATCCTGTTACCAAGCTCATTTGAAATGACAATAGTTCTTGTACTCCTCAAATCAGCCTGTAAAAGCTCCTCGCCAAAGCGCTCCTGCGCTTTCTGCGTAAGTATAAGTTGAGTTATGCCGCTTTCCTCACGAAGAGCGTCCTCTACTATTCTTTGTCCCTCCAACACGAATAAGCCGTACTGAAGCCTTTCTTTTTTTGATGAAGAAAGCCTCTGATACAGCTTGACAGTGGGATTATCTTTTGAAGTGATGATGTTTTCCAATAGCACAACACCGCCTGAAGTATTCGTAATGCGTAATCGCAGGAAGCCTGCAAATTACGCATTATAAACTAACGAATTAACAAAAACACGCTCTTAAATTAATAAGAAGCGTGTTGTTTATCTGAATTAAAGAGCAGCCTTTGCCTTGTCAGCAATTGCTGTGAAACCTGCTGCATCTGTGATAGCAATCTCAGAGAGCATCTTTCTGTTGAGAGAGATACCAGCCTTCTTGCAACCATTCATGAATGTTGAGTAATTCATGCCGTTAAGCTTAGCTGCTGCTGAGATTCTAGTGATCCAAAGCTGTCTGAACTGTCTCTTCTTCTGCTTTCTTCCAATGTATGCATAGTTTCCTGACTTCATTACAGCCTGTTTAGCCATCTTGAAGTGCTTACTCTTAGCACCCCAGTAGCCCTTAGCAAGCTTTAAAGTCTTGTTTCTTCTCTTACGAGTCATCATTGCACCTTTAATACGTGCCATAGTCTTTTACCTCCAAAATTAAAATTACGGGAATTGCACTTACTGTACGGAATTATTGTCCGCTTCAGATTACATATAAGGAACGAGCTTCTTGATAGTAGGTGCGTTTGTGCAGTCAGCAACGCCTGCGTTACGAGCGATTCTCTTACGCTTTGTATCCTTCTGTGTAAGTCTGTGTCTCTTGTTGGTGTGCTGGTACTTTACCTTACCGCTTCCTGTAATCTTAAAACGCTTCTTAGCGCCCG
>JAFZYX010000090.1 GCA_017616055.1 Ruminococcus sp. | reverse complement strand
CCGAAAATAACGGCAGCTTTTATCCTTGCCATATATTTCTCCTTTTATATAGTATCATGTATTTTTTTATTGTCATTTTCAAGCATCACTATATTTTATCATATTCCACAAAAAACTGCAAGTATTTTTTGCGAAAATGAAGAATAAAACGGTCAATTTCGCAAGTATAGCGTACTGCAAACAATTTTCAACTGTTGATTTTGTGCATAATGACAACAAAAAATTGCCTTCTTCATCAATTTGACGGAATACCCATTAGTAAAAATGACGAAGCAAAAATCAAAAAGGACCGCTTTCGCAGTCCTTTTTGGGGGTGAAAATGAGTATTAAGATGATGTCTTTGTTATCTTGCGCCGAGAGTATCGTCCTCGGGCTGGAGCTTGTCATGTGCGAGAATATAATCATATATTTCCTGCACTGTAGTAAATGCAACTCCTACATAGCTGTCAGCACAACCATAGTATAATGCTATCCTGCCTGTAGCTGCGTCAGTCAGTGCAGCGCAGGGGAAGCAGACATTCGGAACAAATCCACGTTCTTCATACCACTCTTCGGGGGTAAGGACGTAGTTTTCACAGCGGTGCAGAACTTTTGATGGTTCGTCAGTATCGAGTATTGCAGCGCCTACACTGTAAACATAGCCGTTGCAGGTGTTCACAACGCCGTGATAGAAGATCAGCCAGCCCTTATCAGTCTCGATAGGAGCAGCTCCGCCGCCTATTTTGAGGTTTTCCCACCAGTTGTCCGAGCGCCCCATGACATGGCGGTGACGTCCCCAGAATTCCATATCAGGGCTTTCAGAGATGAATATATCGCCGAAAGCAGTGTGACCGTTGTCACAGGGACGTGAAAGCATGACGTAGTTCCCGTTTATTTTCCTCGGGAAGAGGACGGCATTGCGGTTGTAGGGAAGGTAGGGATTTTCCAGGCGCATGAAATTGCGGAAATCCGTGGTTTTCGCAATGCCGATGGTAGGACCGAAAGCGTCCTGACACCACATTATATAATAGGTATCCCCGATCTTGACAAGCCGAGGGTCGTAAGCGTAGGATGGCATGAAGGGGGCGCCGTTTTTGTCAGTAAATTCTATCCTTTCGGAGTCGAACTGCCAGTTCAGGGCATCTTTGCTTCTGCCAAGATAGATATGCGGTACTCCGTTGCGCTGTTCGCCGCGGAAAACACCTATAAAGCTGCCATTATAAGGGATAACGGCACTGTTGAATATCCTTGCGACATTGGGAATGGGATTTCTGTTGATTACTGGATTCTCTGAATATCTCCACATTGGAGTAGTGCAGCCTGAGGGCTTATCCTGCCATGGGATATTCGGAAGAACTTCGCCGATTATTCTGATATCCGTCATAAGTAAGCTCCTTTAATTAAGCTTTGCTTTATATTACACTTAAATTATAACACCTGTTCCTTAAAAAGTCAAGTGGAAATTTAATCAAAAATGTGTGAAAATTTATTATTTTTCACCCTTGCGTAATTATTTACATAATAAGCTTGAATGTTTTATCAAATCGTTGTATAATGTAATAAAATAATATGTAACCGCTGCTTCGGCAGTTGATAAAGGAACTTTCATGTAACTTCTGGCTGGCGGAAGATTTCCTGTAAAAAGAGTGACACCGGCTGATATGAAAGAGGTTACTTAAATTATTACTTAAAGGAGTGACAGCCATGAATCTGTCTGAATTCATAAACGGTATTTCCAATGGAAAATTTGACGAGCAGTTCCGGATGCTCTATGGTTCAGCGGACAAATCCGTTCTGCGTGCAAGAGCCCGCTATCTTAGTGCTGCCGAAAACTTTTCGAGGCTCTATCCTGAAAGCGGAGAAGTACGTATATTTACGGCTCCGGGACGAACTGAGATAGGGGGGAATCACACGGATCATCAGCATGGATGTGTACTTGCAGCGGCTGTGAGTCTGGATATCATCGCAATGGTCTGTTTTAACGATGATGGCGTTATACGTCTAAAGTCCGATGGTTACGATGCCATTGAGATAAAACTCAGCGATCTTAAGCTGAAAAAGAAGGAAAAAGAGACTACGGCTGCACTTGTTCGCGGAATTGCTGCAGGTTTCAGGAATAAAAACGTTAAAACAGGTGGTTTTGATGCATATATGACCTCGGATGTACTCAGCGGAAGCGGACTTTCTTCGTCTGCTGCTTTTGAGGTTCTTGTAGGTACTATCATTAATGCTGGCTTCGGTGATGGAAGTATTGAAGCAGTTGATATTGCACGTATCGGGCAGTTTGCAGAGAATACT
>JAFZYX010000089.1 GCA_017616055.1 Ruminococcus sp. | reverse complement strand
GGTGACTCCCAAAATAGACGTCACATATTATACCGAAGTGCCGCCGAAAATGATGTTCCTGGGGGATTCCATTGCTGCAGGATACGGACTTGAGGGCTATTCACAGAATGACCTTTACAGTTGTTCATCCTATTCAAATATACTGAAAGAAAAATATGAAGCTGAACTTGATGGTGATTGCCAGCATGAAATGGTGAACAAAGCAGTTTCAGGAGCTACATCCGGAGATCTTCTTGATCTTATACAAAGCGGTGAGCTTGATGAAGATCTGAGGGACAGCGATGCCGTGGTCATTTCGATAGGCGGAAATGATATGCTTGAAATAATGCTAGAAGCTCTGAAAAGTATGGGAATAACTGAAAAAGGTGACTTTAATGTCCGGGATATAGACGTTTTCAGCGCTGCTTCTTCGCTTTTGAGCATGGATAAGGACGTTGATGAAGCTCTGGTGCAGTTTGAGAAGAATATCAGGACAATATCAGAGGAGCTTTCTCAAAGGACAGACGGAACGGTATTTGTGCAGACTCTTTATGATCCGCTGGAAGCGTTGAGCAAGTTCAGTATGATAACAGATTTTTCTGAAGAAAAGATCGGAAAGCTGAACAGCGTGATCTCAGAGAATTCGCTGTATGGCTATAAAGTCATAGATGTGGCATCAAGTTTCAAGGGAAAGGCTGATAACCTTACGAATATAGGCGAATTTGATATCCACCCCAATGCAGAAGGGCATAAGGTCATTGCAGACAATGTTGATGCTGCTTTTCGTGCAACAGGTTTCAGCTATACCACGATAGAGTACGGCAAAAAGGAACTTACAGTGTACTGGAAAAGAGCCGTATATGTTGGTTGTGCAGGCTTTGTATTGCTTATAGGAATTGTCGTCGCATTGGTTTTACATAAAAAGAAGAATCATGAATAATCACAAAAACCGTAAGCTTTGCTTACGGTTTTTGACTTTATCTTGGCATTTCCTGGTCGGGAACGATTATTGCGCCGTTGAGGCTGAGATTTCTCAGGAAAATAAGTCTTGCCTGATCAACACATTCCGGCTTTACCATGTAATACAGATAATGCTCCATTAAATTGAACATATCGAAAGTCCTGCCTTCAATTTTGAACTGATTGAAGCCCATTGGAACATATTTGTTCCATATATCATCTGGAGTTATATGCGAACTGAGCGCTTTTATGTCGAAAAGGCTTCTGTGCTCACATTTGCATTCAAATACTGCCTTTGCTTCTGGGTGTTCCTTTGCGAATTTATCAGAGTCGAAAGGAGCATTGGGGTATTTTCTTACGTGATTTGCATAAGCAATCTGCTCGAGACCAATGGTCTGATAGTGAAGAGAACGATTCGCACAGCCTGGATTGCAGCAGGCGTTAACAAGTATTTCGCATTTTGATTTATTAGGAATTTTTTCGAGGATATCGAACTTGTTGTTGAGATCATAGTCGATAACTACGATATGATAGTCCTTTTCCACCTCTTCGTAGAGCTTTTCTGGTTCAGTTATTCTCTTGCAGGTGGAGCTGGTAAGCTTGAAATTTGGATAGTTCTTTCTTATGTAGTCCTCAAGAACAGGAGACATAACGATACATTCATTCATACCGTTATCTGCGATATGCATTACCATATTGCAGAACTCATCACTTAGATGCTTTTTTTCAATCATAGGATTTGTAAAAGTGAAACGCAGCGGTATTCCTTTTCCGTTGAAGTACTTTGTAACGCCTCTTACGAAGTCCTTCTGGCACATACCGTGCATAACACGTCCACCGTTCCATAATGACGGCGGGAAAATGCCGTAAATTGAAGCAATCTCTACTCCATCGCGGAAAAGCTCGGGACTGTTTTCAAGCATTGTAAGAAAAACGGAATTGAATTTAAAAAGCCTCGCAAAATCTGGCAGATGAAACCTTACTTTCATTGGAAATTCTCCTTTGATTACGCCTACAGGTAGGCAGAGTTATTGAGTATTATTATTATAGCATATTATTATGAAAATAGCAAGGTACGTGTCGAAAAAGCAGTATTATTTAGTATATGCCCAGAACTTGTAAAACGAAAAGAGAATATGGCAAAAACGGTGGTGCCTTATTAATGGTACGGAACTGCTGAAAATTGCAAAAAAAAGCGCCGCAAAAAAGGGAACTTTGCGGCGCATCCTTTTATCATATTCAATCTTGATATCCGCGCTTTTACCGAGATGTGCAGATATCAAACGGGTAAAAGGGGGTAAAAGAGGATAAGGGGATTGGGATTGGATTGTTTGGAGATCTGCCCTTCGGGGAAAACCTTTGCAGGCAAAGGCAGATCGAAAGTATTAACTTGATTATTCAGCGTCAGCCTCAGTTGTCTCCTCAGCTACAGCTTCAGTTGTTTCTTCAGCTACAGCCTCAGTTGTATCTTCAGCCTCTGCCTCAGCAGCCTTGAGAGCTTCTCTCTCCTTAGGACCAAGGTGTTCATGAACAGGTCCCTCTGGAGGAACTGGAGGTGCTGGAGGTGTAGGAAGCTCGCCATCCTCAGGTGCTACAGGAGGTGCCGGAGGTGTAGGAAGCTCGCCATCCTCAGGTGCTACAGGTGGCTCAGGCTTGTTCGGATTTACAAAGTGAACGTCAGCGTGAATATCCTTAGCGTTGAGGATCTTCTCCATTGTATCTTCATCAATGAAATCAATCTTGCTGAGATCTACCTTATCACGGAACTGCATGAAGAGATCTGTGAGTTCAAGGTGTACAGGGCCGAGTGGCTTTGTAGGCTTCTCGATATCCTCTGCATCCTCTGCTTCTTCAGCCTCTGCCTCTTCGTCAACCTCAGGCTTTTCAATATCCTCTGGAGGTACAGGCGGTACAGGCTTCTCGTTAGCATGGAAGTGAACGTCAACCTTTTCGATCTGATCCCAGTTCTCAAGGATAGTATCTGTAAGAATATCAATGCTGTTAGCATCGATGAATGTACGGATCTGGTCGATGAACTCTGTTACATCGAGGATTACAGGAGGCTCCGGAGGTACAGGCTTCTCTGTTTCATCGAGTTCTGCATCGGGAACTACGAGCTCTGGTGCTTCAACTTCTACTGCTTCCTCAGCAGCATCTTCTTCAACGTCCTCAGCAACAGCTGTGATAGCAACTGCTTCTTCAGTTGTCTCTGCATCCTCAGCAGCAAAAGCGTTGAGGCTCATAGCTGAAGCCATTACTGACATAGCAGCTATTGCAGCAAGAATGTTCTTTTTGCTTTTCATTGGTAATTACTCCTTTTTTTTCAATTTCTCCACTGTGGGAGATATAAGCTTTATTTGCTTTATGTTAACAGTTTACGGAGTACGTTTTATAAAAGTGGGGTAATTATGAATTTTTTGGGAAAAAATCCAAAATTTTTTTGAATGGATTTATATCAGGCTTTATTTCGATGTATAAACAGAAAAGACATTGCACTGCAATGTCTTTTCTGCGTATAGTAATTCATGTTTTCTTAGGGAAGGGAAACGGGGGAAACAGAGGTTTTGTTTGTAGAATTGGATACTTCTGATACGGACAGTGCTTCCGGTGGAGCATCCTTTTTCGCTTCGCTCTGCATAACTCTGGATGCAGGCGATGTATCCTTGACACTTTCGATTTCTATTTCTTCTGTTATGTTAAGAGAAAGTGCTTCGGGATTCTCAGGATTAACCTGAGGAGCTTCCTTTGATTCGTTTAAAGACGAATTTGGTTGCTCATTCTCGGGCAGTGCGTCCCGATATTCTTCTATATCTACCGCATCCTGCACATGAGGTGCAGGAGCGGGGAGAAGCGGTTTTAACTTTTCAACTGCATCGCGTGTTATTTCAATAATGCCATTGTTGTTCCTGAGAACAAAGTGATTATCGTTGACAGGTTCAGACTTGTTATCAGGTTCAGCTGGCTTAGGTGGTTCTGCTTTCTCGTCAGACTTTGGAGCAGCCTTTTCGTCATTCTTGACCTCGGGCTTTACCGGTTCAGGTTCAGGAACTACGTGAGCATCATGTGCCTCAGGCTTCTTTGGAGTATCAGGCTGTACTGGTGTAACAGGAGCTGCGCCGTTATCAGGTTTCGGAGGTTCAGGAGCCTTGACATCTTCCTGGGGAGGCTTTGGTGCTTCCGAAACATTTCCGTTATCCTCATGCGCCTTTGGAGGTTCAGGTCCATTTTCATCTTTGGGCTTTGCCGCATCTGGCTTGTGAGCATCAGGCTTTGCAGGCTCGTGAGGCTTAGGTACACCAAATTCGTAGACGTTTACCTTTGCATCCGTTATGCCGTTTTCAAATTCTTCTTTGAAGATATTGTATTCATCGGCATCAACCTTTATGAAGATATTTATAATATCCTCTTCGGTGTTGAGACCCTGCGACCTTTCAATATCAAGTATCTCGTTTGCAGCGGTAAGTTTATCCTTGCCCTTGCCGTTGTAATCCTTGAGCAGCTTGTCAGCTGTGTCATCGCCACCACTTAGGTGAAGAACTTCTCCTTTTTTGTTGAGATCCATTCGTATATTTGTTTTAGCAGATATTAAGACAGTAGAGTGAGTTTTGAAATTACGTGTATAATAGAATGAACCTGCTGAGACTGCAAGTGCGAGACACGCAGCGGCTGCAGCAAATCTTGTAACGTAGAAGCTTATCCGTCTTTCCTCTCCTGCGCTATATTCCATAAGCACGGGAGTTGTGACAGTCTGTCCCACAACATATCTGAGATTTGCAGCTTTCATATAACGTGATTCCTCGTCCATTAGTACAGCATATCCTTTGTGACATTCCATAACAATGTATTTCATTTATTTTCACCACCTTTTAATACTTGCATGATATGACCGCGCATTATCTCGTATCCGTTGGTGCATATTAGCAGAACGGCAACAAGGTAGCGACGGTGCCTTTCAAGTGACTTTCTTTCAACATTTGCACCCTCTGCAATTCTTGCAAGGGGAACTCGTTTTGTTCTCAGAAAGTCATCGAGGATCTCAGGATTGTTTCTTGCGTAATAAACAGCTTTCTGGCAAATCTCAAGTGTCCGACGCTGTCGCGGTGAGTTTTCCGCAACATCGTCCATAGTCACACCAAAATCCTTCATTTGTGCTGAAAGCTCTTCGATTTCCTGTTTTGTTGCATCTCTTAGTTCGTTTTCTGCGTAATCATCGTGTTCGTCTCGTATCGTTTCTTTCAGGTCTGTTTTATCATCTTCACTAACGTCCAGCGATATTTGACCTTTATTTCTCTTTTCTTTACGGTAGTTATCTATCAGGCGATTCTTTATTTGTAAAGCGGCAAATTTCAAAAAAGAGCCGCGTAATCTCGAATAATTCTTTATAGCTTCATAGAACGCGAACATAGCAATGCTTAGTTCGTCATCGCTCTGATCGGGCGGACGGTTAAGAAACTTTGAAGTTTCAGACTTAATAAAGGGCATATAAGCAGATATAAGCTCATCTGCAGCGTGGCTGTCCTTTTTTGCCCTATAGACCTGGGATATGATTTGATGTACATCAGAAGTCATATTTGCCACCCCCCAATATTATTTATAGCATACG
>JAFZYX010000088.1 GCA_017616055.1 Ruminococcus sp. | reverse complement strand
GGAGCTGCTCATCATGAAGACCATCATTTCTGCAGTAATGATTGCAACTGCAATTATTACGCAAAGCGTACCAGAGGTAATGGTTTTTACACTCTCTTATGCGCTTTTAAGGGGATGCTGTGGTGGTTATCATGCAGACTCGAGGATAGTCTGCTTCATACTTTCGATGTTTCTGCTTTCGGCAGTAATATCTGCAATAAAGCTAATCGAAGGCATAGCAGCTTTCTTCACATCAATTGGCTTTATCTGCATGGGCATAGCGCTTATCGTTAGCCTTGCGCCTGTTGATACTCCGAACAAACCATTTGACATTACAGAACGACATATTTTTCGAAAAAGATCAATACTCATATCTTGTGCTGCGTTGCTGCTGTGGACAATATTTACTGTATTCAGGCTGTATAACTTCAGTCTAACAGTATCTGCAGCTGTATTCATTACAGGTCTCCTGCTTGCGGCAGGCAGACTTTCAAACAGAAAAGGAGCTACTACATGATAAGCATTGCCGTCTGTGATGACGATAAAAACGTAATATCTTCCATAAAAGAAGCAGTAAACGAATTCAAGGACGCAAACTCGGTAGAATTTGAAACACACACCTTCAATAGTGGTGAAAAACTTGTGGAAAGCTCACTTAAATTCGATCTCATATTCCTTGATATCGAAATGGGCGGTATTGACGGTATTAAGACTGCTCACCTCATTCGTCCTAAATCACGTCGTTCAAGAATAGTATACGTCACGAACCACTCAGAGCTAGCTTTACAAAGCTATTCGGTACATCCATTTGACTTTGTGGTAAAACCATTCAAGAAAGAACGTATAATAGACGTACTGAACGAATTCATGAAATACATAACGGATACTGCAAACAACGACCCAGTGATACAACTCAAAGGTATGGATGGACCGCTGCTACTCAATCTAAGAAATATTTATGCATTTGAATATACAGGCAATCGACGGATAACCGTATACACAGAATCTGAGACACATTGTATAAAAGGCAGCCTCTCAGAAGTGTTCTCTTTAATAAACTCGGAAAGCTTCACTTCCCCCCATAAAAGCTTTATAGTTAACATGGAACATATTGATAAACTAACAGGCTTCACACTATTCACAACTAATGGGATAGAAGTCCCAATTGCACAAAAGAAACTCAAAGAATTTCAAAACGAATTCAGCCGCTTTATCAAAAACTATATCAAACAGGGGTAGAACATGATACTTTTTTTGCTTCATTTGGCTTTTGCAATAGCCATAAACACTTATGCCATAATAGTATTTGAAAAATTATTTTCAAAAACGAAGTATTCTTTTCCAGTAAAGCTGGGGATTATGTTAGTAGCTTCAATAACATGGACATTAGTAAACACTTTAGGGATAAACCTGCTCAACCTGACAGTATCCTCCCTTATACTGTTTACACTGGCAGTAATATTCAATAGACGTTTTTCATTGCGAGTCGCATTCTTTGTAATTATATTCACGGTCATTATGTGCGTTGTTGAGGTATTTACTGGGGTTATTCTAGGATTTATACTTGATGTACCATCCGATGCATTCCAAACCGATGAAGCTCTTTATGCAGCTAATACAGTCCTCAACCTGATAGTAATGCTTGCTATCACAAAAAGCTTTATAATGATAGTATCAGAGAAAAGTATCTACAATGTCCGCAGTCAAGAACTTATAATGTTCCTGATACTAATTATCGGTGAGATCGTGCTGCTCACTGCACTGAACGATTTCTTCAAAAGATCAGAGTCGAGGATTGAAATTATAGTAGTTCTGGTGATTTTCTTCGCGTTTGACCTTTACCTGACTTACTTGTTGAGAAGAATTGCCAAGATATACAGGACTGAAAAGGAACTCGATCTTGTTACTCAGCAGTCGCAACTCCAACTCAACGCCTACAAAGCACTAAATGAAAAATATAATGCTTCGAGACGCGTTATTCACGACGTAAAAAAGCATCTTGCCTCCCTTGATGGGCTCATAAACGCAAATCAAGCAAGAGAAGCAGAGCATTACAAGGAGCTCCTCACAACGGAACTCAATAAACTCATGCCACGTTTCGAGTGTGATAATGCAATTCTCACCGTTGTTATCAACAATAAGCTTGAGACAGCGGACAAGCATAAGATAGACTTCAAAGTGGATGCAGAGTATACTGAAATAGATTTCATATCAAACCTCGATATCACCGCTATCTTTTCAAATCTTCTGGATAACGCTTTTGAAGCCTGTTCGGAACTTCCAGAGGAAATGCGCAACGTTTCGCTTTCAATAAAACGCCATAACCATTTTGTTTTCATACTCATGGAAAACAGCTTCAAAAATGTCGTTACCGACGGCAGAGAACAATTCCGCAGCACAAAATTGGGGCATCAGGGCATTGGTATGTCCAATATCAAGAGTGCCTGCGAGAAATACAGCGGCAGCTTCAATGCTCACACTGAAAATGATCAATTCATTACGGAAATACTTATACCTATTCCGGACGATCAGCTGTGAGTTTATTAATCAGTGTAGGGCGGATACATATGAATCTGCCCTGTTTAATTATATTAATTAAAGTGGAGCGTAAATACCTGAATTATCATTGATCCACGGCAACGCTACTCAAAGTATAAAGTGATTTCTTTTTTACAAAGAGTAAGAATATCAGAACAAAAGAAAAAAACATTGTTGCATTGGCTTTTTTATGAACTTATTCCATTGCAAGAGCGATAAATCGGAGGTTCATGCGAACTCTTCAACTGACCAACGGTCAATGTGACAAAAATGTAATATTAAAATCAGGTTTAATTGACAATTTTTGGTTGATTTTTATTTTTGAGTATGTTATAATATTTCTTGGATATTTTTAATTTGCTTATTCAATGGTTCTATCAGAATAATGATCACCAAAACAATAATAGTCTAAGCTATCCGAAAAGCTTGGGGTAAAAGCTTTTATAACAACTTTAGAGGTTGTTTACGGAAAAATGTTAATTAATTATCAATGGCATTATTGTACAGTATAGGGAGGTGAATTGGGGTAAAACTGGCGATATTCGTGAATTTAAGCATTGATATCGTATGATGATTGTTTCTCTTAGATGATCCAAGCCGGTTATTAAAAAATTGCTGCGACGGCAAAATTTAATGACTATTTAATAATTTCTGTGTTATTATAGGAACTACATAAACGGAAATATTATGCTCTACAGACACAGTTATTATCTAGCATTAATGGGGTAAGATCGTTGCCATTCTTAAGTAGCGGCATAATATCCGCACTACTGGGCAGATTCACTGCTCAAAAACTACCATGAAAGGATCAGCAATTATGAAAACAGTTACACAAATCAATACCTGCACCATCGAGAGAAAATTCCCCGAATGGGCTAAAGTTGATCGTGTGATCAACGGGGTTAAGATCTACAACATGAATATTTTCGACAATATCATGACTTTCAATCAGGATAATCTTGACGGCGAAGCTTTCGATTATTTTGGAACCAAGATTACATACGGCGAGCTCCCAGCGCTCCGCGAGGCTTATGCAAGAGGTCTCAAGCTCGCAGGTGTAAAAGAAGGCGATGTTGTTACGCTCTGTATGCCTGTAAGCATCGAGAATCTTATGCTTCTCTTTGCCTGCAACCTTCTTAAGGCTATCAGCAACAACGTTAACTTTCTCTTCCTCAAAGACGATTTTAAGCTATATACACAGGACAAAGGTTCGGATATCATCATTACGCTGGACGCATTCCTGCCATATTTCACTGAGCACCTTGCCGAAAGCAGCATTAAGAAAGTTATCCTCATGAATCTTGACGACTTCCTTCCTGCCGAAAAGAAAGGAATGTTCCTGGATACTTCAGAAATGCCTGAAAAAATGCAAGAAGTATTTAACGTTGAACAGATCATGAATTGTCTTCAGAACTTAGATAAGATAAAAGGCGTTGAGTTCATACGTCTTGAGGACTTAAGGGTTGCTGGCGAACATAGCGATATCCCTCTAGACCTCGGACCGACAGATCTCGATCGTGATATAAGCTATTTCTATACAAGCGGCACTACAAGTAAACCTAAATGCGTCGTATACAAGGAATATTCACTGAATGCATATGTTGAGATGCACGCAGGCCTCGATACTCAGAATTATGTGGGTGAGCGCAATTTCCAGTGTATTCCTCTCACACATATGACAGGAGAGAGAGTATGCGCTATCATGCCCCTTGCAAGAGGAGGTACACTTGTTCCGAGGCCAATATACAACAAGTACACATTCGCAAAAGATCTTTCGGAGACAAACTGCAACTGCGCTGTAGCAACTGCAAGTTTCTATCTCACAAGCGTAAGACAGGGAGTTATTTCGCCAACTGCTCTTGAAAACTTCAGACGTCCTGCATCGGGCGGAGAGGCTGTAAACATTAACTCTGTCCGCAAGATTGACAAGTGGCTCCGTGAAAACGGCTGTACAGTAAGATTTTCACTGGGAGGTGGCGCAAGTGAAGAAGGCGGTGCTACCCTAGTAACATACTTCATGGATGAAGAGACAAAAACAAATGAGACAGGTAAACCTCTTGAACCATATGTACATGTAAAGCTAGTAGACGACAATGGAAACCTCGTTGAAGAAAACGAAGTTCTTGCAAATCTCCACGCTACAAGTCCTGCAGCTGCTGACCGCTACCTCAACAACCCCAAGGCAACAGCTGAACGTTGGTATGTCGACGAAAACGGTACAAAATGGGGCGTAACAGGTGACATCGCTATGAGGCACGCTGACGGTTCATATACAATAATGGGAAGAGCTTCCGACTCATACGTCGACGAAAATGGCAAGCGCGTCTACCTGTTTATGATTGAGAGCACTCTTGATGAGAATGATCCTATTAATGAGTGGGAGATTAGTGCTTTCAAAAACGAAAACGGCGGTTATGATGTAGTAGGTCAAGTTATACTAGATCCCAACGAGGCAGCGCCAAGTGCAGAACTCGTAAAGTACATCTGTGACAAATACCACCTCGACGCTGTAAAGTTCTACAAAGAATTTGAAATCGGCGAAATCACCGCAAAAAGAGACTATATCCTGCTTGCACACGACTACAATGGATATCTTACACCATGTGAGGACGGTCGTCTTATGTTGGTGAACTACTCGGAAAATGGCAGTACTGTAAGAATTAAAACAGGTAAAAATTTTGTTATCCCGATAAATGAAAATAAAAAAGAGGAGGATTAATAAAATGAAAGTTTCAAAGATTATATCAGTGATTGTTTCAGCAGCTATGCTTGGTAGCTTTGCAGGAACCACAGTTTTTGCTTCAGAATATAAAACAGAAAAAAATTATAACTATGTAGCGCTGGGCGATAGTATAGCTGCAGGCTTTGGATTAGCAGGTGGTGATCTCGCTAGTGATCCTGCACTTGTTATCACAGATCAGCTTCTTGAAAATCCCGTACAGGGAGCATATCCTGCTGTATTAACAGACTATCTAAATAACCTCGGTGAGGAAAAAGGCTTCAGTGTTAAGGGTACAAACCTTGCTTCTACAGCATACCGTGCAGAGGACATCGAAAACACCATTAAAATTCCTGGAAACAAGGGCGAATTTGCTTCAAGAATCCTTGAAATGTTTGTTGGAGAGGGCGCAAGCGACGTTCTTATCCCATACCACGATTATTATACACAATATCTCTCTGAAGCTGATCTCGTAAGTATTCAGCTTGGCGGAAACGATATCATCATGAGCATTGTTCCTCAGATGGTATTCGGCGATAATCCTATCCTTAAGGCTGCAGGAACTTCTCTCATGCTCACACTTTTCGGCATGGATACAGAAATAGCTATCGGAGGCGGACTTAAGATTCTTGAGGAAAACAAAGATAACATCACATATGAAGATTTCATAGAGGCTGCTGTCTTTATGTATAATGTAAGCCAGATGGCAGATCAACTGGTTGACGAGTCTGCAAGCCATGTAAAGGGCGTTGTTGAGGCTGTTAAAGAGCTCAACGGCAACGCTGACATCGCTCTTGTTGGTATGTTCAATCCCTACCGTACAGAAGATATGGCAGAAGCTAAAAAAGAAGATATCTTCGAGGTTCTCGGAAAGATATACGCAGTAGCTGCAAATGTTGTAGCAGCAAACGAGGGCGAGCTTACAGTAAGCGGAAAACAGTCTCCAGATTATATAGAAAACCTTACAAATAAGGTCAATCAGATAATAGAACTTAAGGAAGTAATAAATAAATATAACGACAAAGCAGAGCTCAAAGAGCTTCTTGCTATGATCGAAAGCTATGACGATATAAATGAGCTCAAAGAGCTAGTAGCACTTATGAATGCAACAGAGGGAAGCCCTGCACAGGATGATCTCCTTGTTCTCATGCTCAATTACAATGATATCGCAGAGCTCCAGTCAGTTATTGAACTTGTTAAGAACTACAATGATATTTCAGAACTTACTGAGCTTGTGGCTGTAATGACAAAGTACCGTACAGCAGATCAGGAAACAGCAGCAAAGGAAATTGCAAAGCAAATCGCTACACCTATTGCTATGAAGATTGCAGGTAAGAACGTTGACCCTCAGATGAAGCGCCTCAACGAACAGCTCCAGATAGTCGCAGAAGAAACAGGTTCTATCTACGTTGATGTATATGACATCTCTCCCGAGGACGACTTCGACCCACATCCGAATGAAAATGGTCACAAGGAGATCGCAGGCATACTTTACGACAACCTCTCAGGCCTCGTATGTGAGAGAATGAATGTTGCAGATGAAACTCAGGAAGTCATTGAAGAAGAAGTTTCAGATGTTGACAACAGAATGCTCGGTGATGTTAACGGTGACGATGCAATCACATCTGCAGATTTCCTTTACGTAGCAGCTCATGTGTTCGGCGTAAGACAGCTTACACCTGAAGAGCAGAAGTATGCTGATATAGACGGTAGCGGCACAATTGACCTTATGGATGCTCTTATCCTTGCAGCATATATAAATATGTTCAATAATTGAGCGTTTTAATACGACTTCATTGAAAAACAGAATTAAAGATAGAACAGGTATAAAGAGTATAATTCTTTATACCTGTTTCTTTTTCGGTAAATATATTAACTAAGCAACAAAAAACGCATTTCTTTGTGAATGATGTGTAAAAATTTCTTACGCAATTGACTTTAGTTTGTTGGTATGATACAATTAATGTAGGATATTATCGGAAAGGTTGGCATAAAATATGGATAAAACGATTATTATTGAAGAACTAAAACATAAAAATGAGATCCAGCCTGAGGAATTTGACGGAACTTATCGCTCTGTTTGTGAAGCACTTGAATGCTATGAAAAACTGAGAAAGACTACCATAATTGATTACCATGACCTCGAACTTCTTTATTACTTGTCACTAGGCTTGTGGACAAACGACAGAAGCGAACTGAAACAGCGTATTCAGAAAAGTCATCTGCTTCACAATGACAAGCGCGAGCTCGAGCTAAGCCTCGAAAAAATATGGAACAAAGGCTCGAGAATGCTATTCAGCCACATTGTCGAAAAGCAGGAAATGGAATTCCTTACAGCTCCTTTTTCGTTTAAAGAATCTATAATTGCCGAAAAAGATGAAGCTATACAATTCTTTTTCAAGATGTGTATCAACCTTTCAGGACTTGAAAACGACAATAAGATTCTTGTTACGGCTCAGAAAATGATAAATTCTCAGCTTAGAGATTCAGGACTCCCCGTATTTGTCATGTCAAGGATACTCCATTGTCTGAAACCGTTTTCGTTCCCTATTCTCGGAGAAAGAGCAACTGATTCAATGGTCTATGATGCTCTTGGTATCGAGCTCAAAACAGTGGGAGATGTAACGCAGTATATCATAAACTGTCATAAGATTCTCGATTTCCGTAATGCTAACTTCAGATTCAAGAATTTGAGAGCATTTGATATCATGTCATGGGAACTTGTCAACGCTCAGTGTAATAAGGCTATGTCCGACGTACAGGAAGACGAAGAAAAGGAAGAGGAGAAAAAAGCTCCCCTTAATCAGATTCTATACGGACCTCCTGGAACAGGTAAGACCTACAATGTGGTTAAGTATGCCGTTGAACTTGTCGAAGGAAAGAAAATTTCCGACGGAGAGACATATGGCGCTATAAGAGCACGTTACGATCAGTATGCGGCTACAGGACAGATAAAGTTCACAACATTTCATCAGTCTCTGAGCTATGAAGAGTTTGTTGAAGGCATACGTCCTGTTGTAGTAGATAAATATGGAAAGGATACAAATATCGCCCATGCAGATACCACTGTCGTTTATCGTCCATACAACGGAATTTTCAAGGCACTCTGCGAAAAAGCAGCAAAAAGCCCAAATATTAACTTCGTAGCTATCATTGACGAGATTAACCGAGGAAATATCTCAAGAATCTTCGGTGAGCTAATCACTCTTATCGAGGAATCAAAGCGCGGTACTTCAATAATCCTTCCATATTCACAGACCGAATTCTTTGTACCAGCGAACCTTTATATTTTGGGTACAATGAATACCGCCGACCGTTCTATAGCCATGCTTGATACTGCTCTTAGAAGAAGATTCGATTTCACCGAGATGATGCCTATACCGTCGCTCCTTGGAAACTGCGGCGGCGTAGACCTCTGCAAGCTCCTTACTGCGTTAAATGAACGTATCGAGTATTATTACGATCGCGAACATGCTATAGGTCATGCCTATTTCATGAACAGCCACGGTTGTATAAAGACTCTCGACGAGTTGAGAGCAGTATTTTCCACGAAGATAATACCTCTTCTCCAAGAGTACTTCTTCGATGATTATGAAAGGATAAAGCTTGTTCTCAACGACGATAATTACTTCATCGAATGCATTACTCCTAAGTACATCAAGCGTTTTGATTCAGGACAGAAACTGTATCGCCTTGGCGATCCGAAAAACTGGAACAAGGAGCACTTCATAAACATTTACAGCGTTTCCTGAGAACGGAGAATATAATGTACACTAAACATATTTGCGTATCAGCCAATGAAAGTATTGCTGAATTTTCTACCGATAATGGCGAGCTTTCAAAAATGCTCAGCGAGTTTACCGAGGTATGTACAGCCGACGGAAGAAATGCGGTTTATGTCGGTCGGAAAAACGGAAAAAAACTATTTTTTGCAGGGGATTACTGTGGATTTGCCTGTTTTGCCGATGGAACCCTTGTTGAAATATTACCTTTGGCAAATAACGGGGTTGCAAATGCAAGAAAAAAGCTCTGCGCCGAGTTTTGCAGAAGATGCGGATATAACTTCGAACAGTCAAACTATGACCCCGAAATGAATTTTATGGAGTATTTCATATCCGTTTTTGCTAGTGAGACCGTAAAAATAATCAAAAGCGGTGTTCTTTCAGCTTATGCAAGCCGTGAAGACAACCTTACCTCAGTACAGGGTACTATTCTGTTTGCAGAGAATATCCGCCGTAATCTCGTCCATCGTGAGCGCGTATACGTACGACACGACGTTTTTACTCCAGATCGTGCGGAAAACCGTATAATCAAAGCTGCTGCCGCGATACTCAACAAGCTAACCGCCAATTCACACAGTTCCCACTTACTGAAAGAGGCCCTCTCATACTTCGATGAAGTAGCCGTGCCAATAAACATTACTGCAGAATTCGGGAAGTGTATTAATACACGAAATACTAAGAAATACAGTACTATTCTCAGTATTTGCAGAATGCTTTTCGACAAAAACGAAGGTACTGCTTTTACAGGAAAGTACGTTTCATGCGCGCAGCTTTATAAAATCAATTCTTAAGCATAAGCTAATTTACCATAAAAAACTCCTATGGTTCACACTGAACAGAACCATAGGAGTTTTTCTCATTATATTTACAGCTTTTTCTTTTCTTCTTCTATCATCTTTATGAGGTCGTCTACTGACATATTGGATGGAGATTTCTTTCTCTCGTTACGCTCGCTCTTGTCAATGATATCAGAAATATCAGGTGTACTGCTCTTTTTCGGCTTAGGAGCTGCTGTCGAAGGAGCAGACTGGCTTCTGAGAGGTGTTGTCTTCGGAACATCGTTTCTAGACATTTCAGCAAGCTGACTCTTTGAAAGAATACCAGTATTATCGGTTATTGGCTCTGAAACCGCAGGTCGCTGAGCTGTATTGGTACTAACTGCAGAAGACGCATTTGCTGCCTTAACGCTGAATGAACCTGTGCGCTCACGTTCAGCCTCAGCTGTTTTTCTGAGCATTTCTTCCCTCAGGGCATCAGCTGTCGGAGCTGTAGATGATGAACCTCCTACATTCTTTGCAGCAAATGTGCTCTCAGCACTACGCTGTGCCTTGAACTGCATTGTACGCTCCTTTTCTTTCTGATAAGGAGAATCTGGATTAACTTTCTTCTGACTGAAATTCTCGGCTATAGACATCTTCTTGCGTTCAAGCTCGTTGCTTGGCTGAATTTCCTGTGATGGTTCAAAGAGAGGATTTGTATTCTTTTCGTGGAGATTTTTCCTGCTCTCGGAAACGGCTCTCTCTTTCTCTTGCTCATCATACTCATAGAATCCGAAGTCCTCGTCTTCTTCACCCTTTGAAGAAGCTATTTTTGCAATGAAGAATATCACAAGAAGCACACATGGAAGCACAAGAAGCGCAAATATACCCTTGATTCCCGAAGCGAACTTTATGAATGAGCCTATACCTAAACTCTGATTGTAACCTGTACATTTTGCAAGTATCTTATCCTTAGTAATAGACTCTTCACTTCCAACCTTTGTTGCGTCTGCAGTAACGTATTTCTGTGTACCATCCTCGGCAGTTACTATGTCGAAGATACTAAGTACTTTAAGCGTGTCGGGCGAGTCCGCAGGATAGCAGAGAACAATATCACCCTTTGATATAGTCTCGTTCTTTGCGTCTGCTGCAAGAAGTGCAGCTCCCTCCGTAACACTATCACCCATGTTATCGGTCTCCTTGACAACATAGACATACCTTCCGAACAGCTTGGGAGTTTTTTCACCAGAGAACGCAATATTGATAATAATCGACAATACGATCAGAATTATGCTAAGCGCGATAATAACAAATTTAAGTATTGAGAAGCGTTTTTCCTTTTCCATTTTACATCACCTTTTCATTTTCTTTTGTTGTCTTTATAATTCTACACTTTTTCAGTCATATTTTATGACCACTTTATCATTATATCACATATTTATACAAATTTCAAATATTTTTTTGAATATTTCTAAGTTTTATTTTTTAAATATATACTAA
The DNA here is from genome assembly GCA_017616055.1 of Ruminococcus sp. Classification (GTDB taxonomy): domain Bacteria; phylum Bacillota; class Clostridia; order Oscillospirales; family Ruminococcaceae; genus Ruminococcus. The sequence continues at coordinate 25,470 of JAFZYX010000088.1, read as the reverse complement.
TTGTTCCCACACATGATTTTTCATCCAGTATGTGCATATCATATATAGCATGGGCTTCGGATTGCACAAATTGCACAATCCGTGTTTACTTTATGTCCTAATATAAAACCATTTGTTTTGTAGTTATTCGCAATATATAAATTTCGTTGACAAATATTTGTTTAATAATGCACTTGAAAAATAGTTATTTTCATAGTATAATGAATGTGTATACTGGTCGTAGAGCGATTTTTCGCCGTTTTTTAAAAGCAGGTAGTAGAATTTTTACAACATTATACGAGCAGTAATAAAGCCGTCCTGCGGCAGATTGGAGATAATTTATGGCTACTAAAAAAGCAAATCCTCTGATGGATAAGATCAAAGAAGAGTTTCCGAGAAAGCTCCAGCTTTTATACAGCGTTTCTCCCGAAGAAGCTTCAGACAAACAGGTTTACCATGTTCTCTCCTCGCTGATAGTAGAAATTCTTGGCGCAAAGAGGCAAAGCTTCATAAATCATACCAGTTCTGTGGGCGGCAAGCAAATATATTACCTTTCGATGGAGTTCCTAATGGGACGTTCACTCAAAACCAGCATTTACAACCTTGAGCTTGCTGATGGTATCAAAGAAATGCTCAAGCCTTATGATATTAATCTTGAGAAAATCTACAAGATGGAGCCAGATGCAGGCTTAGGAAACGGCGGTCTTGGCAGACTTGCAGCCTGCTATCTTGACGGTCTCGCTACTATGGCTTTCCCTGCAATGGGATATTCCTTATGCTATGAGTACGGCATTTTCCAGCAGAAACTGGAAGACGGCTGGCAGACAGAACTCCCCGACAACTGGCTTCCTGGTGGCTCGGTATGGCTTGTTCCTAAGCCTGAGCTATCCATAGACGTCCACTTCGAAGGCGAACTGCAGGAATACTGGGACAACCAGTACCATTATATATCACATGTAAATTACAACACAGTCGTTGCAACTCCATATGACCTCTATGTTTCAGGCTATGGTTCAGAGGGAGTTTCCGTGCTCCGTCTATGGTCGGCAAAAGCCCCGAACTTCAACATGGAAATGTTCAACAGCGGCAACTACGAGGCGGCTCTCGCTCAGAATTCTGTTGCAAACGCTATCTCAAAAGTTCTTTATCCTAATGATAATCACTTAGAAGGCAAAAGCCTCCGTCTGCGCCAGCAGTACTTCCTCTGTGCAGCTTCAATCGGTGATATCGTTAGCTCACATATGGCTGTATACGGTACTCTTGAGAACCTTGCGGACAAAGTCGCTATCCATATAAACGATACCCACCCGACGTTAGCCATACCCGAACTCATGAGGATACTCTTAGATGATTGCGGCTACAGTTGGGAAAAATCATGGGATATCGTCACAAGAACTTTTGCATATACCAATCATACAGTTATGGCAGAAGCTCTCGAAAAATGGGATGTTAACCTCGTAAAGCAGATAATCCCGAGGATTTTCTCCATTATCATTGAGATAAACAATCGCTATTGTCATGCCCTTGCTGAGTGGAACGGTGACGACTGTGCAAAGACCTCGCGTATGTCAATTGTCAAGGACAATCAAATACACATGGCTACTCTATGCGTTGCGGCTTCACACAGCGTAAACGGCGTATCAAAGCTTCATTCAGAGATAATCAAACAGTCTGTTTTCCATGAAGAATTTGAGTATACTCCAGAAAAGTTCAAAAACGTTACCAACGGTATTGCATACAGAAGATGGCTTTATCAGTCAAACCCTGCTCTTACAAAACTCCTTACCGACACTATCGGTCCAAAGTTTATCAAGGACGGTGCAGAGCTTGAGAATTTCAGAAAGTTCCAAGACGATAAGGAAGTTCTCGAGAAGCTAATGGCTGTAAAGAAAGAAAACAAGGAATCCTTTGCGAAGTATGTAAAGGCAGAAACAGGCATAGAACTCAACCCCAACAGCATTTTCGACGTGCAGGTAAAACGTCTCCACGAATACAAGAGACAGCACCTCAATGTCATGAATATACTCACAGACTATGCTTACCTTCTCAATGATCCTGATGCTCCTTTCACGCCAAAGACTTATATATTCGCAGCAAAGGCTGCTCCTGGATACTACCTTGCAAAACAGATAATCAAGATGATTTGGGCTATATCCGAGGAAATAAAGCACAATCCAAAGATAAGTGAGAAGCTTGCGGTAGTATTCCTTGAGAATTACTGCGTAACTCTCTCAGAGCACCTCATGCCCGCCTCTGATGTTTCCGAGCAGATATCCCTTGCAGGAACAGAAGCATCTGGTACAGGTAATATGAAGCTCATGCTCAATGGAGCTGTCACCCTCGGAACTCTTGACGGTGCTAACATTGAGATAAAAGAAGCCTGCGGTGACGATAATATCGTTATCTTCGGCATGACAACACCTCAGGTCAACGAGCTCAGATACAGGGGCTATCACCCCAATGACTGCTACAACTACGACCCACGCATACGTGAGGCTATCGACCGTATGTATCACGGCATAAACGGCTGCACATTTAATGATGTGGCAAATTCACTGAAAAACAGCGATCCTTACATGGTACTCGCTGATTTTGACAGCTACAGAAAAGCTCAACACTATATAACACAGTGCTACAATGACAAACTCAAGTGGGCTAAGATGTCCCTGAACAATATCGCAGGTGCTGGTATTTTCTCAGCAGACCGTGCTGTTACGGAATATGCTGAAAATATCTGGTACCTCAGATAAAAAAGATATACAACCTCAAAAATACCGATAAACGGAGTGTTTTAAATGAAACCTTTATATGACACCTGGGATCCAATGTATAAATCTATATTCGGTGCTGTCAGGCAGTATGAGACCTGCCGCTTCACTATAAGGCTACCGAAGAATGTTCGTCCTGACTATTCTCCTGTGCTGGTACTCTTTAGAACAGGCTTCAAAGAGCGCTTTATTACTATGAACTCAGTAGAGGAAGAAGAGGACTGCGTTGCATACTCTGCTGAGTACAACGCAAGATATACCGACGTTCATTTCTACTACTTCTCATACACCGAGGAAGGTACTCGTCACTATATCAAGAGAATCAATATCCACGAAGGTGGACTTGATGCTGGCGAAATGTTCCAGCTTACAGTCTACAATAGCACTTATGAGACTCCAGATTTTCTCAAGGGCGGCGTTATGTATCAGATATTCCCTGACCGCTTCTGCAACAGCGGCAAACCTAAAGAGAATATCCCAGAGGGACGAATCCTCCGCGATGACTGGGGTGGAACTCCGCTCTACAAACCTGACGAAAACGGTCACGTTTGGAACAATGACTACTTCGGTGGCGATTTCGAGGGAATAAAGTCCAAACTTCATTACCTAAAAGGACTCGGAGTTACTTGTATCTACCTAAATCCTATATTTGAAGCTCATGAAAACCACCGTTACAATACAGCAAACTATATGAAGGCTGATCCTCTTCTCGGTACCAATGAGGAGTTCGAGGAACTCTGTAAAGCTGCCGGAAGCTACGGCATTTCCATAATTCTCGACGGAGTTTTCTCACATACCGGTGCAGACAGTGTTTACTTCAACAAATACGGACGATATCCTGATCTTGGAGCTTACCAGTCACAGGAAAGCCCATACTACAATTGGTATAGCTTTATCGAATTCCCGAATGTATATGAAGCATGGTGGGGAATAGATACTCTCCCCAATGTTTTTGAGAACAACGAGGACTATACAGAATATATCTGTGGTGAAGAAGGCGTTCTGCGGTACTGGCTTGACAGGGGAGCTGCAGGCTACCGTCTTGATGTTGCAGACGAGCTTCCAGACAAATTCCTGGGAAATCTGAGAAAATGCGTTAAGGAATATGACAGCAACAAAGTCATAATCGGTGAGGTATGGGAAGATGCTACCAATAAGGAAAGCTATGGCATTAAGCGCCGATATCTTCTAGGCGACCAGCTTGACTCGGTAATGAACTACCCGTTCCGTGAAGCTATCATGAACTTTATAAAGGGCGGCAAGCCTGTTGACTTCATAAACACAGTAATGTCCATTGTCGAGCATTATCCTAAGCCTACTATCGACGTACTTATGAATTTTGTCTCCACTCACGACATTGAACGTGCTATAAACCGCCTTGCAGGCGACGACTGTGAAGGTAAGAGCAAAGAGTGGATGTCGGAGCGCTACCTCACTCCTGAGCAGTATGAACACGGAAAAGAAATGCTTAAGGCAGCTATGGCTATACAGTTTTTCCTTCCAGGTGTACCTAGTATCTACTACGGAGACGAGGCAGGACTTCAGGGCTATAAAGATCCATTCAACCGTCGTTGCTTCCCATGGGGAAATGAAGATACAGACCTTATTGAATATGTTTCCGAGCTCAGCCGCGTGAGAAAGTCCATACCAAGTATGCGCGACGGAATGATATTCTTTGTAATCAACGAAAAGCAGACACACGACAGCCGTCTTATCGGTTTTGCACGTAAAGGCCAGAAACAGGAGTATATCTTCTTTATAAACAGAAGCGGCGATACGGTACAGCTTGGCAATATAAGTGAAATACTTTCGCGTTACGAAAACATACAGCCATTCTACGGTGAATTTATGGACGATACCATTACAGTAAAGCCATATGGATATACGATAATAAAAGCAAACTTTGTAAAATAAGACAGGAAGGTGAGCAGCTGTGAAGCTGACCATTGATGAGGCTCCATGCAAGGTCTGAGGGAACTGCATGGAGAATACAAAGCTAAAGCTATAAGCTGAAAGCTTACGGCAATAACTCCCTCTGACTTTGCTTTCGAAGTTATAATTTCAAAAAGGAGCAAAGTCAAATGAAAAAAGGAATTAAACAAATAAAATCATATCTCTTGCTTTGGAGCACTCAGTCCATTTCCACTCTTGGAAGCTCAATGACTAGTTATTCTCTAGTACTGTGGCTCTACATGAGCAGTGGTTCGGCTCTGAAAACAGCTCTACTCACCGTATGCTCATATGCACCATATGTTGCAATGAGCATTTTCGTTGGAGCGCTAAGTGATAAATGGAACAAGAAACGTACCATGCTCATATGCGACCTTTTTGCAGCACTTACTACAGTAGTGGCATTTCTGCTAATAAAGGCAAATGCTCTCCAGCCGTGGCATTTATACGTGATAAATGCTTTAAATGGGCTTATGAATACAGTTCAGCAGCCAGCGAGTGAAGTTGCGGCAACTCAACTGATACCAAAGGAATATTATCAGAAAACAGGGGCTCTGCGTTCTCTTTCGCAGTCATTGAATACCATTCTAACCCCTGTACTGGCAACTCCGCTGTTTGCATTCGGTGGTATTTCAGCCGTTATAGTTATTGACCTCGTTACGTTTTCGGCTGCTTTCATGACGCTTCTGCTGTTCATACAGATTCCAGAGCCCACCAAAAAGGAAAAAGACAGGGAATCCATTATTTACTCAGCAAAGTCAGGTCTTTCATGGCTGAGATCAAACCCGCTCATACTTAAACTTATACTTTTTCTTTCAGGTATTAATCTCATAGCTTCAGCCTATAATGCAGCTCTGTCACCTATGATATTATCAAGAGCAGCAGGAGGGAAAGGCGTTCTTGGTGCGGTAAACTTTTGCTCGGGAGCGGCCGCATTCGCAGGGAGCTTCATTGCTTCATCGACTACTGCCCCAAAAAACAGAGTTAAAGCTATATGTCTGTCGCTATTCTGCTCAATGAGCACTGAGAATTTTCTCCTAGCATTCAGCAATTCGCCTGTAATTTGGTGCACAGGCGCTGTTCTCGGATGGCTTTTCATACCGTATATGGGAGCAAATCTCGATGTTATACTCAGAAGTGCTATCCCTACGGAAATGCAGGGACGCGTGTACGCCTGCCGTAATACCTTGCAGTTTTTCACTATACCGATAGGTTATCTGACAGGCGGTGCTCTCATCGACAGGTTCTTTGAACCACTTCTATTACGGCAATCAGGCAGAAGCCTCCTTGTCTCACTATTCGGCAGCGAAAAAGGCTCAGGAGCAGCTATGTTTCTCGCTTTTCTCGGTTTTGCAGGAGTTGCAGTGTGCATTATATTCAGTTTACTGCTTTCTCGTGAAAATGCAGGTAAGTACGAATAAAAACATCTATGTTATGCGGAGTTTCCCTCCGCATATCTTAGCTCCAAAACTGTCCTTGAGCGGCGTACAAGCGTATTCACCAAAAATACAGTTAGCTATTCACCTATTTTTGGCTTTCTGTCAATTGATTTCAGGAACAAAAAGGCATATAATAGTTATTGCTGTAAAATTATCAATGTTATAAAGGAATGATATATATGAATAATAAAGTCGTTAAGTTCGGCGGAAGCTCTCTTGCAGACGCTAACCAATTCAAAAAAGTCGCAGCTATTATCAAGAGCGACGACAAGCGCAGATACGTTGTCCCATCAGCTCCTGGAAAGCGATTTTCTGACGATATAAAGATAACCGATATGCTTTATAAGTGTAGTGAGCTAGCTGGCAGTGGCATGGACTTCTCTAAGGATTTCCAGATCATAAAAGACCGCTATAACGGAATTATTTCTGAACTCGGCATGGATTTATCCCTCGACGAAGAGTTCGACTCTATCGCCAAGGAACTCAAAAATCGTCCTGCTAAGGACTTTGCCGCAAGCCGCGGTGAATACCTCAACGGAAAAGTGCTTGCAAATTATCTCGGATTCAACTTCGTTGATCCCGCTGACGTTATAATATTCGATACAAATGGAGTTCTTCTTCTTGACGAGACAGTAAAAGCTGTACGCGAAAGGCTCAAGGGACTTGAAAACGCCGTTATTCCTGGATTCTATGGAAGAACTACAGAGGGGTTCATAAAGACATTCTCACGAGGCGGTTCAGACGTTACAGGTTCAATCATTGCAAATGCAGTAAAGGCTGATATATATGAGAACTGGACAGATGTTTCAGGTTTCCTTGTTGCAGACCCGAGAATAGTTGATAATCCCGATGTTATCGAAGTAATTACTTACCGCGAACTCCGCGAGCTAGCTTATATGGGAGCTTCTGTTCTCCATGAGGATGCTATATTCCCTGTACGCTCGGCAGATATACCAATTAATATCAGAAATACCAACTCTCCTGATGACGCAGGTACTATGATAGTAGGTAATGACTTTGATTTCAGCAGAGAAAGCGTAAAACACACTATCACAGGTATCGCAGGCAAGAAAGGCTTCAGCACAATAAATATAGAAAAAGCTATGATGAACAATGAGACAGGCTTTGGTATGAAGGTCCTCAAGGTTCTCTATGATAATGGACTTTCCTTCGAGCATATGCCATCTGGTATCGATACTATGAGCATTACCGTCAGCACTGAAAAACTCGATTCTGTACGTGACAAGGTACTTGCAGATCTCCGCAAGGCTGTAAATCCCGATCATCTCGAAATTGAAGACGGCATTGCACTTCTTGCAGTAGTTGGACGTCGCATGAAAAACACAAGAGGTACTGTTGCACGTATCTTCGCTTCTATGGCTCATGCACGCATCAACGTAAAAATGATAGATCAGGGTTCAAGCGAGCTTAATGTTATAATCGGTGTCAGCGAGAACGACCTCCCTGAGGCTATCCGCAGAATATATGATATGTTCATTAACTCAGAAAAAAAGTGATAAAAAACATGGACGCCCGATGGGCGTCCGCTTTTTGTTGTAAGCCAAAAAACTGAGGCTTTATTGACATATTGAATTCTCTATGTTATACTTTTATTGTTATTATGAAGTGTGAACCTTTTCGGGTGGATGATATCCACCCTACATATCATCAACAGGAAGGGAATAATCATGGATTCGCCCGAAATACTATATATGGTAGTTCCGTGCTATAATGAGCATGAAGTACTCAGACAGACTGCGGAACAACTAAAAAACAAATTCAGCTCCCTTATGGCAGAAAAACTCATTTCTTCCAAAAGCCGCATTGTTTTTGTAAACGACGGCTCTTCAGACCAGACTTGGCTCATTATCAAAGAACTCCACCAAGCTTGTCCAAATCTTTTTTCGGGTATCGACCTAGCTCACAACAGTGGTCATCAGAACGCTATTCTCGCAGGTCTCATGACAGTTAAGGATATCTGCGATATGTGCATAACTATGGACGCAGACCTTCAGGACGATATCAACACTATTGACGAAATGGTTAAAAAGTACTACGAAGGCAATCATGTTGTCTATGGTGTTAGAAGCGCAAGAGAAACCGATACTTTTTTCAAGAAGTTCACAGCGGAAAGCTTTTACAAGTTCATGAAGGTAATGGGCGCTGACGTAGTCTACAACCACGCAGATTTCCGTCTCATGAGCAAGAGAGTTTTACAGGAGCTTGCCAATTTCAAAGAAGTTAACCTCTTTCTACGCGGAATGGTTCCGCTTGTCGGTTTCCAGAACTGCAAAGTGTACTACGAACGCCATGAAAGAGCTGCAGGCAAAAGCAAGTACCCATTAAAAAAAATGCTTTCCTTTGCAGTTAATGGTATTACTTCATTCAGCACAAAGCCTCTAAAGCTCATTACTGCTCTCGGACTTATCATGTCTGTTGCAAGCTTCTTTGCATTTATATGGGCGTTTATAACTAAGTTTTTTGGCTACACTGAACTCGGTTGGTCGAGTACTATATGCTCCATCTGGCTAATCGGCGGCTTACAGCTCTTCTGTCTTGGTATCATAGGAGAATACATAGGCAAGATTTATGCAGAGGTCAAGCAACGTCCGAGGTACATAATCGCGGAATTTCTTAGCGATACCAATAAAAAAGAAGAAAAATGATCCGATAAGTGAGGTTACAAATGGAAACTGTCAAAAATACAATAGGATTCTTGCTGTTACATCTACCACTATCTGCTATAATTGTTATAGTTATTGCTGCGGTGCTGATGATAAAATGGAAAATAAAGAAAGTTATTCTGAAAGTTATCATAGCTGTTGCCGTTTCCATCACAGTGATCTATTTATTCGGTCCATTCACAAAGGGACCTCATACCACATTCACCTGGAAACACATAGTCAATGCTGAAACTATAAGTGAAGAAGATATTGACAGTGCTATGGAAATGTGTAAGGAATATTTCTACAGCAGAGACCAATTTAAATACTGCTGGCTACAGGAGCTCCGATTCAATGATAATTACAAGAAATACAGTGATAACCGGGAAACACTGACCATTGATTCAAGAATAAAATCAGGCTTCAAAGCTTCTGCCGATTATACCGGTTGGCATTTTACACTTGAACGAGAAAACAACGGAAAATGGCTAGTCACCCGTGTCGGTGGAGGTTGATAATACAAATCACAGCGCAGATAAACTGCGCTGTTTTCATTACATTTATGTCACTTTTATTGACTTTTTTATGTCTGATAATTATACTAAAGATAGAAAAGACAATAAGGAGAATTTGTTATGAATAATGATTTTATATTTACTCTTTTCATGCTTTTTATCATACTTGGATTGCCTGCTCTAGCATGCTTAGGCGCAATAATTGCACTGATTGTTACCATAAAGAAAAAAGGGAAAAAAGTAATTTTACCATATATATTACTTCCTTTGGTTTCTGTACTATGTATGTTTTTATTGGGCAGGGTGATTTATAAAGGCAGACCATACTCAAAAGAACCTATTGTGGAAAATGTCGAGTTTATAGTCGAAGAAAGAAATCTAAAAGACTATCCAATAAGTGAAGAAGATCTTAACGACGTCTTTGAAACCTGCATTGATTATTTCAAAAACAGTGGAGATTATGAGTTCTGTAAATTAATTAATCTCAGATATTTGTATATGTACTCACCCAATGATATAGATATAGTCATGATAGATGTAAGCTATAAGGCAGGATTATTTTCTCATGTTAAGAACTATGGACGTTTTTTTAAAATAACCCGTAAAATAGACGGCAATCAATGGGAATTCGACAGTATCGGCACATGTCCTTGATATTACACAGTGCAGTTTATTCTGCGCTGTTTTTGTTTTACAGCGGTAATTTCACAGAGTGATAACTAATAAAGCGGCATCCCTGCATGGCTAAAGGCTAATAGCTAATGGCCAAAAAAGCTTGACATTTCATTAACTATGCGGTACAATATAATGTGACTATTATAAAATAAAAGCGAGGTTGCTTATTATGCTTAAAAACAATGAAAAAGTAATGGATAAGATCGTTGACCTTTGTAAGTCAAAGGGCTTTGTTTACCCTGGCTCGGAGATTTACGGTGGTCTTGCAAATACATGGGACTACGGTCCTCTCGGCGTTGAACTCAAGAACAACATAAAGCGAGCATGGATGAAAAAATTTGTACAGGAGAACAAATACAATGTAGGTCTTGACTCCGCAATCCTAATGAACCCACAGACATGGGTGGCTTCGGGACATATCGGTGGCTTCTCAGACCCTCTTATGGACTGTAAAGAATGTAAAACCCGTCATCGTGCAGACAACCTCATTGAGGACTTCGACGGCACTAACGTTGCAGGCTGGTCAAATGACCAGATGATGAACTACATAAAAGAAAAAGGCATTACATGCCCTAACTGCGGCAAACAGAATTTCACTGATATCCGCCAGTTCAACCTCATGTTCAAGACATTCCAGGGCGTTACAGAGGACAGCAAGTCCGAACTTTATCTTCGCCCCGAAACTGCACAGGGTATCTTTGTAAACTTTGCTAATATTCAAAGAACCACACGTAAAAAGGTTCCATTCGGCGTTGCACAGGTTGGTAAGTCTTTCCGTAACGAAATAACACCTGGTAACTTCATCTTCCGCGTACGTGAGTTCGAGCAGATGGAGCTTGAGTTCTTCTGTAAACCAGGTACAGATCTTGAGTGGTTTGACTACTGGAGAAGTTACTGCAAGAATTTCCTGCTTTCTCTCGGTCTTAAAGAAGAGAACCTCCGTCTACGTGATCATGATAAGGAGGAGCTTTGCTTCTATTCAAAAGCGACTACAGACTTTGAATACCTTTTCCCATTCGGCTGGGGCGAGCTCTGGGGCGTTGCAGACAGAACAGATTACGATCTTACACAGCATATTAATACAAGCGGTAAGTCACTTGAATACTTCGACCCTGAGACAAATGAAAAGTACATTCCTTATGTTATCGAGCCATCTCTCGGCGTAGAGAGACTATTCCTCTCAGTAGTTACAGAGGCTTATGACGAGGAAGAGATAGTTTCCACAGACAAGGACGGCAACGAGAAGAAGGAAACAAGAACAGTTATGCACTTCCACCCTGCACTGGCTCCTTTCAAGGCTGCTGTACTCCCTCTCGTTAAGAAGTTGTCTCCAAAGGCAGAGGAAGTATACGATATGCTTTCTAAGAAGTTCATGGTTGACTTTGACGAGGCAGGCACTATCGGTAAGAGATACCGCCGTCAGGACGAGATAGGAACTCCTTTCTGCATTACTTATGACTTCGATACACTTGAAAAAGATAACTGCGTAACTGTCCGCGACCGTGACACAATGCAACAGGAAAGAGTAAATATCAATGACCTCGTTGCATACCTCGAGGCTAAAATGGTATTCTAAAAATAAATATATTATATAACCAATTTAAGCCATAGTTTCGTGTACTATGGCTTATTTTATAGGAGAGACAAATGCAGACATCGGAGAGCTTCGCATTGAGTGCATTATTGTCCTTTTCGGGTGGCTTGCAGGATGCATATACCTACAACATCAGAGGAAAGGTTTTTGCCAACGCTCAGACTGGAAATGTCGTGCTGATGAGTCAGTGCTTCATGACAGGTGAGATCCAAAAAGGACTACGTTACATGTGTCCTCTAATAGCATTTACGCTAGGTATTTTCATAGCTGAAAGGATAGAAAACAAATATAAGGATAGCAGCTTTCTACACTGGAGACAGATAATCATCATAATTGAGATGATCGTACTCACTGTTGTGGGAGGGATGCCATCATCTCTTGATATGCCTGCGAATATGATGGTATCATTTGCCTGCGCCATGCAGGTACAGACATTCAGGACAGTCAGAGGTTACGGCTACGCAAGCACCATGTGCATAGGCAACCTCAGAAGCGGAACAGAAAGCTTTTCGCAGTATCTCCGCGATAAAAACAAGAATTCGCTATTTAAATCCCTTCATTTCTTCGGCATAATACTGTTTTTTGCAATAGGTGCAGGCTTCGGTGGAGTTTTTTCCTCTTTGTTTGGAATGAAAACTATATGGCTATCGGTAGGACTTCTGTTTTTGGCAGCTATAATGATGATACAGAAAAAAGTCAAAATATAACAGGAAAGGACTGCTCATTGCAGTCCTTTCCTGTTATATAAGTTATAAACGAATACACACTGTATTTCCATACAAAGCTAATTGCTCAAAAATTCCTCAATAACGTCAAGATCTCCGTAGGTTCGCAAAAGAGTATATCCCGTATTTTCGAGGACTGCGTTCACAAAATCGTCCCTTTCGATACGATCTGGACGAGAATGTGAGGTATCATCCAGTTCAATTAGCGCTACTATAGCCGTTTCCTCATCTGCAAGAGCAAAGTCTATATGCTTTGACTTTATTTTATTGAAGCATTCCATCCAATATGGATTTTCAGTTTTGGGTTTGGGCTCGATAAGATCAGCAAGCCTCACTTTTGTGTATATACTAAGCCCATACTCATCCGCGAGTGGCTTTAAAATCTTGTAAAACTCGTACTCTCTGTCCGTAAGTATGGTTTTTGCAGTGAAAAGCTTTGTTATATCAGGTCTGTGAACTCGTCTGTAAACCCAAATCGCAAAACATACCACACATACTATAAACAGAAGTGCAAGCACATCGTTTCCGCTCATATCACTTGTCCGAGTGTATCATATCTTTAACATTACCGTTTTCATCTATTTCTGCAAGGCTGTGGAGAAAAGCTCCAGAACCACCACTCACAAAGAGCCTGTCATCAGCTGTACAGATACCGTCGATAAAATCGGTGTTTTCTAGATCTGAAGCATTAAGTATCTCCTTGGTATTTCCATCTTTGTCCACAACATATATTCCTGCAGTTACTGCACAGTACAATTTGTCCTTGTAAAAACAATAGCTTATGCAGCCCTTGTCCGTAACAGCTTTCTCATCATCACCCGAAAGCGTATTGCGCCAAAGGCACTGATTTTTGATATAATACAAATTGTCACCTACAATATATGGACTGTTTCCTGATTTAATATCTTTATAATTGCCTTTCTCATCGAAAATTCGAATATTTTCGTTAATGCTTATACGATAGGAGCAAAGAAGTGATTTTTTTCCATCTATCTCAGCAATTCCTACTATACGGGCATTTTTGTACTCAAGCTCATACTTCTTGTCTGAAAGCTTTCCAGAATAATCAATAGACTTTATGACCGTGCCGCTGTCGGTCGGACTGGCAAAGTAGATAGCATCATCCGTGAAATAAAACTCCTCACGTATTGAATCAGAATCATTCTTTTTTGCTGTCTCTGCGTTGAGAGACTTTGACTTTCCATCCTTGTATTCACATATACCTTCATCTGGAGAATAGTAATAAAGGCTACTTCCGTCAACGTGAAGCATAAGGCTCTTTGATGGAAACGGAAGTTGACGAGTATGTCCATTGCGATCGTCGAGTATATAAGCGTCCCCTAAGCCTTCTTTTCCAGATAAATAAACATATTCGCCATTATCCGTTATATATAGGTATTGAGGGCGGTTAAGCTCAGAAGTAGCCGAAGGCTGCCCGAAATTATCATTTGATGGCTTTAATACAGCGTTTTCTGTAGTTGTTTCAGTCTTAGCCGAATAAACAGCTTCTGTAACAGTCTCGGAAGCGCTGTCGTCGATGATATTATGGTCTGAACATGCCGTAAAAAAGGGCACTGCAAAGAATGCCCCCAAAATGGCTGCAGCAATTCGTTTTTTCATATTTATTCCCTTATTTCTTTGATTTATATATCATTCTTTTTTATTATATCACCCATAATGTTCAATGTCAAAGGGAAAAAATGAAAACTCCCTTATATCATAAAAAGGACCGCTTTGAACGGTCCTTTTTGGTCATGTTGTGGATTCTTCTTCAGGTTCAAGTAAAATATTCTCGTCAGGTATATCATTTGCAGCAGCTTCAAAATCATATTCCGTGAATTGGTCGACTTTTTTCATCTTCAGGACAAATCTGCTTTCAGGATTTTCATTATCAAGAACCAGTGTACCACTCTTGATAGTCATCACAAAGCCCTCCATATCGTTCCAGAGATATAGCTGCGCCTTTTTCTCAGGCTCCCATTTATAACTCTGAGAGGAATTGAGTATCGACATTGAAGCGGTATTGTCCTTGTTCATTTCAAGCTGGAATGACACGTTTACTGGGTAATCACCGAGATTTTCGGTATATACTTCCTCACCCATAGTTATCTCCGTAGCTTCCCATTTTCCAATGAATTTGCTGTAATCCACCTTATCTAGCCCAGCCTCTGTCGTAGTCTCAACGACTGTAAACTCGCTTACGGGCAGAAGATAATAAACGTCAGCTTCATCTCCGTAATATGGGGTAGTCATTATCATTTCACCCTGACTTACGGTACAGTCGAAGCTCTCGTCAGGGCTTCTCATATGAAGCACATCGTTTCCGTTCTCGTCCACGGTTATACCCCAGTTATACTCCATGACTCTCTCTTTCCCGTGAGGATTGAGATTGTCATAGTATTTTGCCTTATTATCATCAGTTATTTCAAGACGGCAAACAGAGCTAAGAAGATAGTCCTCATAAAATGTTTCATATATCTCGCCATTAACCTTAACCTTGTAGGTCTCCCACTTGCCGAGAAACTGTTTTCCTGTATTATCAATACTATCCGTAATTAAGGCAGTTGTAGCAACATTCTCTGTAACGGACTGACCATTATTATCATTGTTCGTTTTTTTCTTATTATCACAGCCGCAAAAAGCTCCTAAAATCAGAACGGCTGACAAACAAAAACAAATAATTTTTCTCATAAATGCTCCTTTTTTACTGTGTTATACCGAAGTTCTGTATTGCGCTTGCTGCGGCGTTAAGAGCATCGGAATCTATTTCTGAAAATTCGTCCACCTTTGCAAGATCTATCGACGAGCCATTTTCTTCGACAACAAGCTTTCCGTCCCGATATTTCAAATTCATTGTCTCAGGTTCGTTTTTGCCTGTAAGGTCTTTTACTGTGAACTGCAGAACGTCTGCCTCGATCTCTTTCCATTTTATTTCGGTATTTTCGTTTGCATTGTTTATTATATCATTGTTTACGGCGGACTTCCATGTTACTTTACCATTATCCTCTATCTCAAAACGGAACAGCGCCCCAAGAGGAATTCCCAGAAATTGTTCTGTAGTTTCGCCGTTAACTGTAAGTCCTGTTGCTTCCCACTTTCCAATATACTTAGGATCACGCTTTTCTCCACAGCTGACTAAGCTTATCAGCATTAAAAGAGCAGCAAGTGCAAACATTATGCTTTTTTTCATTTAATTTCTCCTTTACTGCGATATTGGTTTTGTAAAATCTCCGACTCTGCTAAAACATTCCACAAGTTCTCCATCGGAAGTAATCGTCTTTTTGCTAAGATCGTAGCCAATATAGTCGAAATGCTCTATCTTTTCGCCCATTTCTTCATAATTGACATCTATTCCTCCATCAGCCGTTACCTTCCATCGTAAGAACTGCTTTTCATCTTCAGAAGTATAATAGAAACCGTTACCATCTTTTATAAGCTCATATCTTTTCTTGATTATTTCCTTTTCATCCTTTTCAACTCCGCCGATGAACTCTGCCGAAGTCTCCCACTTGCCAGCTATCTCAGATATCAGTTCTTCGTCAGATTTGGTTCTTGTAGCGTCCACAGAAGCCGTTACTCCCTCATTTGAAACAGGATGACTTCCACATGAAGCTCCACAACAGAGTATCGCCGCGGAAACACATATGCATATAATTGTTTTTTTCATAGTCCTCTCCTTTTCGTATACTAGTATTATACCGCATAAATTCCAGATTGTAAAGCCTTTTATTGCAAAAGTAAAAGCTGCCGCATAATGTAATTCGGCAGCTTTATTTTACTTAGTTTTTGTTTTATAGAGCATCCATATTAGCTCGAGAACTCCCACACCGATGAAGCAGAGCATGGTTTTCATGCTAGGCTTCTTCACCTTGAAACGGGTAATAAAGGCGATAGCTATAACAAGGAGTGAGCCTCCGTAGACCTCAGGAAACCATTCGCCAATATCTTTATGGAAGCTGTATATCAACGGTATTATCAGCGCAACACTGGTAACCGGCAATCCCTCGTAAACCTTACGGTTCTCAGAAGTCTTAGACTGCCTTTCCTCCTCTGCCACGTTAAAATACGCTAATCTGATAACAGCGCACAGTGGGAATAGTATAAGTATTGGCAGATCACACCAGTCTCTCATGCCAATAGAATAACCTATTATCGCAGGCAGAACGCCAAAACATATGGCGTCGCACAACGAATCTATCTGTATACCGAACTTCTTCTCGCTTTCGGTACGGTCTTTTTTGGTACGTGCAACCTTACCATCGAACATATCGCACAGTCCCGAAACCATAAGACAGATTATAGCATATTCGGGGTGAGATCTCATTCCGCCGTAACCAGCCGCGAAGAACATGCCTATTACGGACGAAACAAGGCTCAAGTATGTAAGGATAACCGTATAGTTATAATATCCGATCATTAATTCTAACCTCAAATGATTTTGCTGCAATATATACCATTATGATATAAAAACCTCTGTATTATTCTTAAAAACTGTCTAAGAGACAATTATTGAACCTGTTTTTAATTATATCATAAACTATATGCTTTTTCAAGTATTTTATTGTAATTTGAAACAATTTACAGCTCATTCGTAATTTTTCTTCCTTCCGCGTTTCGCTGTAGTCTTTTTCACAGACTTTGCAACAGTTCTTGCAGTCGGCTTTTTCGCAGATATCCTTTTAGCGTTTTTTTCACGATTAACGCGTAGTTTCTCCTGCTTTGAGCTCTTGTCCTCAAGGAGCTTATATGCTTCCTCATAGAAGTATTCCTGTGAATTGAGCGGCTTTCCGCGGCTTCTGCGCTCGCGTACGTATTCACCGCTACTGAGCATTATCCTTGCCTTAACATTATCACGCATCATGATTCGGAACATATCGCGGATACGCTTTCTAAGCTTCTCATCCTCAATAGGAACAGCAACCTCTACACGACGGACAGTGTTTCTGCTCATATAATCAGCAGAGCCTATGTAAATTTTCTGGTCTTTCCCATCTTTGCCAAATATGAAAATACGGCTGTGCTCCAGAAAACGTCCCACTATACTGCGGATAGTGATATTCTCGGTAAATCCATGTACTCCCGCGATAAGACTACATAATCCGCGGACTATGAGATCTACCTTTACACCTGCCTGCGAAGCTTCTATGAGCTTCGCGATAATTGCAGGATCGTTGAGAGAGTTAATTTTTGCAGCGATATAGCCGTTCCCACCGTTTTCAGCAAGCTCTATCTGTTCGTCCATCATGGCTAACACCTGAGGTCTCAATGCAAGAGGCGAAACAAGTAACTTTTTCGTGTTTTCAACAAAGCTTCCGTTAAGAAGCGCTGTAAACACTGCTTCTGCATCGTCAGCAATAACCCTGTCGGCAGTTAGAAGCATTAGATCTGTATATAAAGTAGCTGTCTTTTCGTTATAATTTCCCGTACCTACCTGTGTTACGTAGTCATATCCGCCACCCTGAGCCTTTCGCGTTATAAGCAACAGTTTCGAGTGAGCCTTATACTCTTTGGGTCCGTATATTACTTTAACGCCTGCCTCCTGAAGCTGTTTTGACCACTCAATGTTATTTTCCTCATCAAAGCGAGCGCGAAGCTCTATCATGACAAGAACTTCCTTTCCCTGTTCTGCAGCTGTACATAGTGCATCTATAACCTTGCTGTTCCGCGCAAGTCGGTAAAGAGTTATCTTTATGGACGTTACCTTTGGATCATTTGCAGCTTCCTGCAAAAGCCTTATAAATGATAGATTTATGGACTCAAATGGATAACTTAGGAGTATATCCCTTGATTTTATCTGCTGGAATACAGGTCGCGAGTCCGAAAGAGCCGCTGGCTTGCGCGGCGACCTCGGTACATAGTGAAGTACTGCATTTTCATCATATTCCTGCAAAGTGTACAGATATGAAAGATCGAGGGGAATCCTCGTTGAAAATACACGGACATTTTTCAGCTTAAGTTTCTTGCAGAGATAATCCAGTGCATCACGGCTGAAAACATCAGATATTTCGAGACGGACCGGTGCAAGTCTCTGACGCTTATCAACAAGCTCCTCCATACGACGGCGGAACTCCGGACCTCTTCCCGAAGCCATTATATCAGCGCTTCTTGTAACTCTTATGAGTGCGCGGTCGATAACCTTGTAGTTCTTAAACATCTGATGTGCAAAACGAAGAATAACTTCCTCCTCGAGGATAAAACGTTTGCCGTCGGAACTGAGCTGAATTATCCTCTCTGATTGACTGGTATTGGCAGGGATTATACCTATAGACACGCCTTTTTTCGAAGCAAGCTGAACTACCGCATATATCTCCTTATTTTTGAGAAATGGAAACGGAAGAGCATCATTTACGACAACTCCAGACACAAATGGTTTCAATTCACGCTTGAAGTACATTTCTAAGAAGGCCTGTTCCTCCTTTGTCGCTTTGTCGTAGGATATGTGCTCGAAACCATAAGCAGCAAGTTCCCCCATGGTTTTACGCAAAGCTTCCTCAACAGAGGGCTGCATTCTGCGGACAGCCGTAAATATGGCATCAAGCTGCTGAGAAGGCGTCATTCCTGAGAATTTGTCTTTGATTTCTTTCTTTTCTTTTGCCTTATCCGTAATAGATCCAACCCTGACCATGAAAAATTCATCTAAATTACTCTGATATATAGCTGAAAAGGAAAGCCTTTCAAGAAGCGGGGTTTCGGGATCTGTCGCTTCTTCAAGCACCCTTTTATTGAATTTAAGCCATGAAAGCTCCCGATTTTCGAGATATTCCATAATTGTTCTCCTTCTGTTCTCTTCTTTATTCTAATTCGAAATCAATATTTAAATTGTCCATTTCCTATGAACTCGCAGATAAGTGAATCTGGTGTAACATCAGTCTTTTTTACAGGTCTGAGCTTTTCGAGCACAGCTATGCACTCGCGTACCTCGGAAACGTCTGTAAGCTCCTGGAGCTGTATCAGAAGATCATCCCTGTATACAGAGAGTTCATACGCCATGAAGGTATCAATATCATAATCTGAACGATACTTATAAGGCATTATATATTTGTTTTCGCCTGCTTCAACGCTGTAGAACATATTCATTGTCTCACGAAGAGAGCGCTTGCGGAAGTTCTTGTCTCTTATCATGCGGCGCATAAGGCGCACCCTCGACGGATGAAGCAGTATACCATCGTCTGAGATCCTCGTTCTGACGCTGACATAAATTTTGCTTATCATTCTGTCAGGAACTGTTATTACTGCAGGATTAAGGGCGTGAATACCCTCGAAAATTACTATCTCGCCCTTGTTTCGCTTAAATATCTTTCCAGATCCGCAACGCGTCGAAGTCTTGAAATTATACTTGGGAAGCTCTATCTCGCGGCATGCACATATATCCTCTATCTGCTCGTTAAGAAGATCACAGTCCACGCGAAGAGGCGATTCAAGATCCATTTTTCCCTCAGCCGCAAGAGTCTTTTCTGCTTCTGTAAGCGGACAGAACCAGTTGTCCATTGATAGTGTATGGGTTTCATGACCCATTTCATCAAGAAGCTTTTCTATCATCATCGCCGTAGTTGTCTTGCCCGAGCCAGAAGGTCCTGAAAGTAGTATTACAGGCTTTTCGTTGTAATTTTCAGCAATATCATCGGCAATTCTTTTAAGCTTGTAAAGGTAGTCCTCGTTGACTGTCCTAATATAATCTTTAGGATCATTTTCTATTCCCTGGTTTATTCTAGTTATCTCAATATTCATCAGAAAACTCCTGTTCTGTTTTATTTTTTCCTTAGCAGAGTCTCAATCTCTGAGCGTTTTTCACACAAAAACAGCCCCTTGCTTTGTCACTCTAAAGAAATCTTCTCTAAGACAAACCATATCTCATAGCTTCTCTAAGTGATGTACCGCACACATTGATGCCGAAAAGCACAAAAACGTGCATGGTTCTGCACCACTATGAAAATAAAAAAACTGCATACAGCAATACAACCGTCCAAACTCTTTTCGTATCCGAAGAATGACAGAAAAAACACATCTATATGACTGAACTCATGGGAACATAATAGCACTTATACACTTAAAAAAGGACAATAGGTGCTTGTTTTTTCAACGCTGATAGCTCATTTTCTGAAACCTTTCAACTTGATACGGTGAATTTCTGTATAACAGCTTTTTCTTATGTTTCCTTCAATGCAGCTAAAAGCGACCTATCAACAATATCCTCAATACCTTTTTTCAGATTTGCTTTAAGGTCAAAATCATTTTCCATATTAAACATTACGTCCTTATGATGTAATATTATATCACATTTTTCGGCATATTTCAACCCATGAATTTGGTATTTTTAACATCAAATTCAACAAATTGTATAATTGCATCTGTATAATAATTCCTCACATAAAGTTAAAACCTCTGACAGGAGCACAGTGTTCAGCCTTACATACTAATGGCTGATAGCTTTTTCTATAAATTACTCTTGACAAACAGTAAAATCTATGCTAAGATAATTGTACAATACTATAAATCGTTGATGAGGAAGGCTTTTTTCAACAGCAACGCTCACAGAGAGCTGCCGTTCGGTGCAAGGCAGCAGCGTTTAGAAAACAGCATACCGCCTCTGAGTGTGCCCAATAAGCATCGGTTGCTCCCGTTATAGAGCACTTGAGATACGGAGAAAGCTCCGTGTGAATCAGGGTGGAACCACGGTAGATTATCGTCCCTTTTGTCTAATTACAGGCGAAAGGGACTTTTTTATTTCCATAGATCTGGGAGGTGAAACTATGAGCAACATAAAGTACAATAAACAGGAAGAAGCCTTCGAACTTCCATATAAACTGTGGAACGAAACTATGACAGTACGCTTTTATACCGATGAAGAAGCTATTATTATAAAAAACCTCAAGGATATAGCAAAAAAGCTTGCAAAGCTGGACAGCAGCAGAGATACTCTTGCAGGAATGCTGATTGACGAGGGATACTACGAAGGTAGCAATGCAAACGAGCTTTCGAAGATACTGAAACTTGAAAACGTTTACATAGATATTGACGATGAGGAAAACGTCGTGTGCTTTGATATAGGCACCGACGACGAATATATGCAGGGCCTTGCCCATGTGGAGCTCTTCGGTGAGCTTTTTGAGATAACTGGCTGGGTCGAATGATTATTATTGAAAAATAATAAATTGTTAAGTGAAGATTATTTTAATAAAAACAATATAAAAAAGGAGAGATTGATATGATTAGATTAACATTACCTGACGGCAGCGTTCGTGAGATTGAAGCTGCACAGTCATCCGCAGAAATCATCAAAAATATAGGCATGGGACTTTATAAAGCGGCCTGCTGTGTCAAGATTAACGGAGAAGTTAAGGATCTTCGCACAGTTATTGACAGCGACTGTCAGTTTGAGGTATGCACATTTGATTCCATCGATGGTAAAAAAACCTTCTGGCATACAGCTTCTCATATTCTTGCACAGGCTGTAAAGAGACTCTATCCTGATGCAAAGCTTGCTATAGGTCCTGCTATCGACAACGGATTCTACTATGACTTTGACCTTGAAAAGCCATTTACTCCAGAGGAACTTGAAAAAATTGAGGCTGAAATGAAAAACATCGTCAAGGAGGGCATAGAACTTGAAAAATTCGAGCTTTCACCTGCTGATGCAATAGCAAAGCTTAAGGAAATGGACGAACCATACAAGGTTGAACTCTGCGAAGAACACGCTGACAAGGGCGAACCTATCTCATTCTACAAGCAGGGCGAGTTTATTGACCTCTGTGCAGGCCCTCACCTTATGACAACAGCTCCAGTAAAGGCATTCAAACTCATTTCATGTACAGGTGCTTACTGGCGCGGCAGCGAAAAGAATAAAATGCTCAGCCGTGTATACGCCACAGCATATCCTAAGGCTGCCGATCTTGAAGCAGACCTCAAGCAGCGTGAGGAAGCCAAACTCCGCGACCACAACAAGCTCGGACGTGAGCTTGAATACTTCACAACAGTAGACGTTATCGGTCAGGGACTTCCTGTACTTCTTCCAAAAGGCGCAAGAGTAGTTCAGCTTCTCCAGCGCTGGGTAGAAGATGTTGAACAGAAGCGCGGCTATCTCCTCACAAAGACACCTTTATTCGCTAAAAGAGAATTCTTTAAGATATCAGGTCACTGGGATCACTATCTTGACGGTATGTTCATAATGGGCGATCCATACGACGAAGAGAAGGAGTGTTTTGCTCTCCGTCCTATGACTTGTCCTTTCCAGTATCAGGTATTCCTCAACAGACAGCGCTCTTATCGTGACCTTCCTATGCGTTTGGGTGAAACATCCACATTGTTCCGTAAAGAGGACTCAGGCGAGATGCACGGACTTATCCGTGTACGTCAGTTCACTATCTCTGAAGGACATCTTGTACTTCGTCCCGAGCAGCTTGAAGAAGAGTTCAAGGGCTGTCTCGAACTTGCTAAATATATGCTTGATACAGTAGGTATACTTGAAGATTGTACATTCCGCTTTTCACAATGGGATCCTGCAAACCCGAAGAACAAGTACGAGGGTACAAAGGAGCAGTGGGACGAAGCTCAGGAAGTAATGGGCAAGATACTCGACCACCTTGGAGTAAAGTATTCTATCGGTATCGATGAGGCTGCATTCTACGGTCCTAAGCTTGATATCCAGTATAAGAATGTTTACGGCAAGGAAGATACTATCGTAACTATCCAGATAGATATGCTTCTCGCTCAGCGTTTCGGCATGGAGTATGTTGACGTTGACGGTTCAAAGAAGACTCCTTACATCATTCACAGAACATCTCTCGGATGCTACGAAAGAACCCTTGCATACCTTATTGAAAAATATGCAGGCGCAATGCCTCTGTGGTTAGCTCCCGAGCAGGTACGTATCATTCCTGTTGCAGACCGTCACCTTGACTACTGCAATGAGCTTCTTACAAAGCTTGATGCAGCAGGAATACGTGCTACTATTGACGATAGGGCTGAAAAGGTAGGCAAGAAGGTTCGTGATACAAGACTTGAAAAATTGCCTGTATGGGTAACTGTTGGCGATAAGGAAGTTGAAGAAGGTACTGTTTCCGTATCTTCAAGACGCGAGGGCGACCTTGGTTCCATGACTCAGAATGACCTTATTGGAAAGCTCCTCGATGATATTGCCAAAAAAGTAAGATAAATCAAAATAAAACTAATTTCTGTTGAATTTTGGACCAATTTAAGTTTTCTCTCCACATGGTGGAGAGATGTCTCAAAATAACAAGGGAACTAAAACATATAAAGGGACGCATTACTAAAAAGGCGTCCCTTTATCCTCATTCGGCAATTCATCCCGAAAGGCTGAGAAATGCTTGACATTTCAAAACTATAATGATACATTTAAGCTTTAATGTAAGTAAATCAAGTAGGGCGGATTTGATTCTCCGCCCTTTTTTCAATTCAAAACATAAATCTTCTCATTACCCTTTGTTAAATCGCATATTATTCCTGCACTTGTTTCAACTGCATTGTCAAATTCTACGTCTTCGATAACATTATATACTAACCCCATATCGGGAACCAAGCATTTTACACTGTTATTATCTCTCAAAAATACTTTTCCGTCAAATGCAAACAAAGGGGAACCAATATCGTCAAGACTGCTAAAATAATGTTCCATTTTTGTTGTATCAAACGTATCTATCCTGTAGCCTACACTAAAAATAAAGTGATCTTTTTCGTAACAAAGAGGCGTACCTAGAAATTCTTCCGAAAAGAAACAGAAACCTTCACCTGAATAAAAAGATGCTACATTATCTATTTTTATAGTATTCATGTTTTCTGCTATTTTCTCTTCAATCACAGCGTAATACTCTTCTTGACTAAGAAATTTATCCTCTAATTCGTAATAAATGTATGATTCTAGGTATGCTTCGTCACTATCTTCGTTAATAATCATAAAGTAAGATTCATCAAATATATGCATTCTATATTTTCCACTTAAATCTGTCTCAAAAACAATTGTTTCCTTTTGGGAACTCAGATCACGCTCAATTATATAGTTTTTTTCCAATTCTGAAACGCTGTAGAAAAGTTTCCCATTATAAAATTCTATTCCACAACACTTTTTATCTCTTGAATCTGAGGACCAGCTGAACAACTCTTTGCTTTTCATGTTCTCAGTATCATAACAGAAAAAAGCCCACTCATAGAACATATCTAAAACATTGCCATAGGAGGCAACAATGTATAACTTTTTATCAAGGCGAAAAATCTTTTCGATATTAGCTTTTTCAGGACGATCCTTTCTGTCAAGCCATTTTTCTCCATCCTTCAGGAGGTTGTTATTAGTGAAAACCTCCTCAAAGTATTCGTCTTTGTTAAGTATGGGAATCCTTTCTCCCATATCCAGCTCACTGATTCCTATTTGTTGTATATCAATTGGGAGCTGTTTATCCGTCGGAGTTACCATTACTTTTATCTCCTTGAATTCCGTAGCATTATAACATATCACTTCATCTTTCTTTTCCTCGGAAATGCTCTCTCTTACTTCTCCTGATGTCATATTTTCATCAATAATATCTTCATGGAACTCTCCGACAACAGTATTTTCTGGCTTTTTCTCTGTTTTTATATCATCTTTATTACTGCATGAATAACAGTTAACAGTCAGTAATAATAAGGTAAGAATCGTGATAATGCGCCTCATTTTTTTCTCCCTCCTGCGTATAATATATATGTTAGATGTCAATTATGATTTTATGTAAAAATAGGATATTTTGTTCCGATTATATTTTACATTTTTTCGAGCAAAGTGTCAATAAAAATCAGAATCATACTTAAATCTGCAAATTCTTTCGTATATTTTCTCCGAAACAATTACGTAATTGTGAAATAATATGCCGTTTGTTTGGAATTTCACAGCAACATATGCGCATATTTGCAAAAAAAAGCAATTTGTGATATAATGTGTGATAATCGGGGTGGTGCGCAAAGCGCCACCATGACGTATCCCATCAGCAAACGACGACTTAATCCAATAGGAGCGATCTATTATGAGTACTGAAACTTTAATGAAATATGATTCTCCAGCAGAAGCTTTTGAAGAAGCTCTCCCTATCGGAAACGGACGTATCGGTGCAATGATCTACGGTACAGCTTTAAATGAAGCTATCGTCCTCAATGAGGACTCTGTCTGGTCAGGCGGTCT
>JAFZYX010000087.1 GCA_017616055.1 Ruminococcus sp. | reverse complement strand
CAGGGTGGCCAGCAGCAAGGTGGCTTCGACTGGAACCAGGGTGGCCAGCAGCAAGGTGGCTTCGACTGGAACCAGGGTGGCCAGCAGCAAGGTGGCTTCGACTGGAACCAGGGTGGCCAGCAACAAGGTGGCTTTAATTTCGGTGGTTTCCAGATAAACTCCGATGAACCCCAGGACGGCGACGTAACAGTTGTCGGCGACGAGTGGGCATTCCAGGGCGGCTTCGGCGGCGGCGGAATGCAGTGGGGCGGCTTCGGTGGCTTCGGCGGCGGCGGCGGCGGAATGTTCGGCGGCGGAAATATCTCCGTTGTTGACTTCCTTGAGGCAAGATTCTCAATAATCCGCAGCGCACTTCGTATGTAAAAACACATATCTCATAAATTGTCTCCCGTGGCATTAATTTGCTGCGGGAGACTTTTTTGTATAGCAATTTGCACTATATGATATGTAGTTTTCAACGCATATTGCTTCCCATTCAAAAAAAATACATAACTTCTTCATTTTGTCCACCTTTGTTTCATAATATGAGTTTACAGATTGCATAATATGCGTTATTATTACATTAAATAATATATGAGCTGTCATGTAATCTAATGGCGCTCAGCAGGGGGTACTAAAAATGAATGTAACCAAAAAAATCAGGACTGCACTTTCAGCAGTTGTCGCCGGAGCTATGCTTGTTTCAACAGCAAGCATATTCCCTTCTTCCGAGATTGAGGCTAACGCCGCCGGAGCTTGTACTATCAACACAAACAAGGAATATCAGACAATCCGCGGATTCGGCGGAATGAATCACCCGGAGTGGCAGAGCTACAATGTTCAGAACGGCGCTCCTGGAGACATGACCGAGGCACAGGTACAGACAGCTTTCGGAAACGGCGAGAACGAACTTGGTCTGACTATCCTGCGTATCTTCGTAAGCGATGATAAAAACGCATGGAAAAACGCTATTCCTACCGCTCAGAGAGCTCAAAAGCTTGGTGCTACTGTATTCGCAACTCCATGGAATCCTCCAGCTTCAATGAGAACAAACGGAAGCGGCGGTCCGCGAGGCGGTCAGTACGTCCTTCAGAACGGCAAGGAAGCTGATTATGCCAAGCACCTTAACGACTTTATTAAATATTGCAACAGCCAGGGTGTTGAACTCAACTCCATATCAGTTCAGAATGAACCCGACTGGTCAGGCGAGTGGACTTACTGGGCTCCTGACCGCTGTGCAAATTTCCTTGCTAACTATGGAAAGGCTGTAACAGAAGGCACTAATACAAAGATGATGTCACCTGAAAGTTTCAACTACAGCAAGGATTATTATAATGCTATCCTTAACAACTCAAAGGCTATGGCTAACTGTGATATGTTCGGAACTCATTTCTATGGTACTCAGCGCAGCCAGATGGACTTCGCCGCTCTAGAAAACTGCGGCAAGGAAATATGGATGACTGAGGTTTATGTACCAAACAGTGATAACAACTCAGCAGACAGATGGCCTGAAGCTGTGCAGGTATCCGAAAATATCCACAACGCTCTCGTTGTCGGAAATATGAATGCATATGTATGGTGGTATATCCGTCGTCAGTACAGTCCTATGTGGGATACGGGCAAGATTTCCAAGAGAGGCTATGCTATGGCTCAGTTCTCAAAATGGGTTCGTCCAGGCGACGTGCGTATCGATGCTACTGAGCAGCCTAACACCAATATACTCGTATCTGCATACAAACACAGCGATACTCAGGCAACCGTAGTTGCTATAAATAAGGGCAGCGGCGCTGTTTCACAGCAGTTCACCCTCAGCAACAGAACAGTCACAAACGTTGACAGCTACAGAACATCAGGAAGTGAGAATATAGCTAAGATCGGTGGTATCTCAGCAAGCGGCTCTTCGTTCACAGCTCAGCTTCCTGCTAACAGTGTAACTACCTTTGTTGTCGGACTCGAAAGTGACGGCAAGGGCTTTGAGGGCGGCAAGGATCCCGTTCCTCCAGAGCCTATCGAACCTGACGAGAATGGTTACTATTATCATGATACCTTTGAAGACGACAGCAACGGATGGGAAGGCAGAGGCGGTGCTACCGTTACTACAGGCGGTACAGCTTATAAGGGCAACAAGGCTCTCACGGTTTCTGGCAGAACAAGTGCTTGGCACGGAGCTTTGAAGTCTTTGGATTCACTGACATTCAAGGCCGGTGAGACATACAGCTTCAGCGTTGCAGCTTCAGGTTCAGGCAACATTATGCTTTCTCTCGAATATAAGGATTCTGCAGGTGAAACCAAGTATGACCACATTGCAAGCGGAGAATCATCAGGAGGATATGTTCAGCTCGCAAATGCAAACTATAAGCTTCCGGAGGGTTCAGGCTACATCCTTTACGTTGAGACTGAGGAAGGCACAGGTGATTTCACTATTGACGAAGCAATAGTTGCAAAGGCAGGAACTGCTATAGACGGACCTGTTGTGACAACAACAACTACTACCACCACTACTACCACCACAACAACGACAACTACTTCTACAACTACTTCAACAACAACAACAACAATAACTACTACAACTACAACAACTACTCAGGAAGAAACAACTGAACCGATAACTACAACAGTTGTTAAGGATCCTAAGGCACTTCTTGAAGAAAAAGTTTCCAAGTGGGGCGATGCTAACTGTGACGGTGCTATTGACATGGGCGACGCAGTATTAATCATGCAGTCTCTTGCTAATCCGAATAAATATCAGCTCTCAGATGAAGGTAAATTCAACGGAGATGTATATGAGGCAGGTGGCGGTATAACAACCAACGATGCTGTTACTATACAGAAGTATCTGCTGGGCTTAATTAAGAACTTCCCTGAAAGCTATGCTGAAAAAATAACAACTCTCGGCTAATTGTAATTTCCTATTATTACAGAATTAACCATTTCTTCACCTAAATTCTATACTATTATAAAGAAGCATCAGCGGGTCATTTTTGACAGCTGATGTTTCTTTTTATTTTAAAGTATATATTTCAAAATTTTTATTAATTAACATTGTTTTAACTTTGAATCTTGTTAAAAACCGCAACAATTGGATTGACAATAGTACTATTTTATGATATAATATCACAAAGTGCTTTAATCAGCGGCAGTCGGTGCAGATGCCGTTGAAAGCAAATTTTCTTTACGTCCTAGGCGGCGTAAAAACTATTGAAAGGAAGTATTGCAAATGAAAAAGTTTATTTCTGCAATCACATCACTTGGCATAGCTGCTTCACTGATAGGTTCAGTAGTTCCCGCAACAGTAGGGGCTGCAGACACATCCAAGAGCTTTGCTATCAAGACATATGATATTACAAAGCCATCAGCAGCAGACGGCAAGTCATCAGTAACTATCAAGAAGAGTGACATTCCTGCAGACGGTTATGTTATTCCCTCTGCTGTATATTATAGTGAGGCTACTAATAATTCTACAGATTCTCTCCTTGTTGGTATCACACCTGATTCAAAGGATATAACATTCAAGCTTTATAACCCTGAAAAGGAAGGCTACACAAGCGAGGAAAAGGAATACACATTACACGGCTCAACTTTCAAGACAACAAGCTATATTTCATTCGGTGGTTCATATGACGACCTCGATGGCTATATGTATGCAGGCAAGCACATATTCGGCGTTGACTCGTCACAGACTGCTGCAGGTACAGACAACTACTATATAGGTCTCTCATGGACAAACAACGGCAAGGACTACAAGTGGGCAGGCGAAAAATCTGATTCATATCCTTTATATGTATTTGACACTATTATCCCACAGAGCATTGCTCCAGGAAAGTACACCATTAAATACTGTGAATACAACACAGACTCTACAGGTGAAAACTACAATCCTTGTCCGCTTGTTGAGGGTGAAAAGAAGAGATTCATGACTAAGGATGGCACTCTCAAGCTTGAAACTATGAGTATTGAAGTTCTCGGTGACGGTGAACAGCAAGGTACAACTACAACTACTACTTCTTCAACAACAACTACAACTACTACAACTAAACCTTCTACCCAGAGCGGTGATATCAACTTCACAATTGCTGATAAGGACGGAAAGACTTCTATTGAAGCTAAGCCAGGTGACGAGCTCACACTTTATGCTAATATTTCTGCAAACGGCAACAAGGTATCAGCATTGGATACTCAGTTAAAGCTTGGCAGTGGTCTTAAGCTCACAAAGATTGGCGCTAAGTCAACTGCTTTCGGTGGTGCAGCTGTTTCAACAAACGAAGATGATTGCCGTGCTAACTTCACAACTGTTGATGAACTTGGTGATCCTATTGTTCCTTCAGATGGAAAGGCTGCTCTTACATTCGTAGTCAAGGTTTTAGACAATGCAAGCGGTGATTACACTATTGACTTCTCAGAGCTTAAGGTATTCCAGGACAGCACAAACTTCAACTACAAGACATCAGTTACACCTCTTACAATAAAGGTAGGCGGAAACGGAAATACACAGCAGCCTGTTGGAAATGCTGAAATCAACTTCACATTCGCTGATAAGGACGGCAATTCCGAGATATCTGCTAAGCCAGGCGATGAGCTCACACTCTATGCTAATATCTCTACTGATAACAAGCCTGTTTCAGCTATGGACGTTCAGTTCAAACTTGATTCAAGCCTCGTACTCACACAGATTGGCGGAAAGGCTCCTGCTCTTGGTAATGCAGCTGTTTCAACAAACGAAACTGAGCGTCGCGCTAACTTCACTTCTATCAACGACGAAGATGGAGAGCCAATCGTTCCAACTAATGGAAAGGCTGTATTCACCATCAAGGTTAAGGTTGCAGATAGCGCTACAAACGGCAAGCACACTATTGGCTTCTCTGAGTGCAAGGTATTCATGGACAGCACAAATGCTAACTACACAACATCTGTTGCTCCTATCACTGTAACAGTATCAGGCGGTAAGGACTTAACATACAAGCTCGGTGATGTTAATGCAAACGGTATCGTAGATGCAGTTGATGCTTCAATGGTTCTCCAGTACTACGCTAAGATCTCTACTGGTAGTGACGGTGGCTTCACAGAAGAGCAGAAGCTTGCAGCTAACGTTACAGGCGATGCTATCATCGATGCAGTTGACGCTGCAAAGATACTCAGCTACTATGCATATGTTTCCACTGTTAAGGAAGGTACTCCAAAGACAATGGAAGAGTTCATGGGTAGATAATTAATTTATCGCATAAAATCAATATCTTTAATGTGGTGGTCTGTAAAATGTACAGACCACCGCTTTTATATATATAAGATGTTTGACGATTCCTTTTATATAAATACTTGATATTTAACAGCTTAATAATTTCTTCAAACGTCGGTATATATTGGTATAACGGAAATATCTGCCTTTCAGCCTCTGGTATGATTGACTTTTCACGGAAAATGTTATATAATATATTTTGATATAATAAGCCGCGTAAAACGGCTGATTGGGGTGAAATTTATTGAAAAAATACCTGGGGCAGATTATATTTAACCTCGTTATCGCAGGGTTAGGAGCTTTGATCTTCGGTGGCACAGATATACTGGACTCCGCAGGGCTCTCCATTATTGCGATAATACTCATTGTTGCGCTTCTAAGTGCAGGAAACTATTACTTCGTGAAACTTGCTGCTCTCGGAAAAAAAGCCTTTCAGCGCTCCTATGTCATTGACGAGAACACCTTTGAAGCGCTCAAAGAGCCGAATGATTATATAGATGTTATGAAAGATCTTAAGGATTATCCTCTGTGTCGTCAAGAAGCTGCAAGAATGATCGAGCAGTGGGAGCTTTTCCAGAAGAAGTCCGAAACTCTCGATACCATAAGCTCGAGTGGCGGTGTTTACGAACTTGTAAATCAGGATATCCAGTCTGTAATGCTCAATAATATGACTATGTTCATGAAGCGTACAGCTATTATGCAGTCTTCTTCAAGAAATGAGGAAATTACTACCCATAAGGGATATCTGAGAATGCTTACTGAAAGAAACGATAAGATACTTAAGGACTATACCAATCTTCTTGTGGAAGTCTCTCAGATGACTGACAACGAGAGAAGCAGTACAGAAATAAGATCGCTTAAACTTATTATTGATTCCATACACGAATACAAAAATCAGATTGAAAGTGAGGACATGAGATGAACAAAAGCAAAACCCCTGTTATTATTGCAGTTATTGGCGCTATCATAACTGCTGTGATGATAATCGCAGTTATCAACAAGACATCTTCAAGGAATAATAATCCATCTGTTACAAATAACAATAGTAATAAAGTCACTATAAACGAACCTGAGGACAAACTTCAGAAGGCCCTAAAAAAGATAAATATCATCAGCACTGAAAAAATCAAGGGAACTGTTGACTATTCAGATAACGGCTCAGCTAATCTTCCAAATATTGAAACGAAGTACCCACTTACCGTTGTCGGTGGCGGTGACGTTGACATTGAAATATTCTCGACATCTGAAAAAGCTGGTAAGAATAACAACGGTTGGCTCAATGAAACAGCTGAGGAGTTCAACAATCAGAGAAATCGCCTATCAAACGGAATGATTGCTTCTGTAAGCGTAAGAAGTATTCCATCAGGAGCTTCATCTGACTATATATCCAATAATGTATATCTCCCTCAGGCTTATACTCCTTCAAACGAGCTTTTCGGAAAACTCGCAATGGAAGCGGGAGCTAAACTGAAACTTGAGGCAGAATCACTCGTTTCAAATACTGCAGGTATTGCTATTTCTCGCTCTGCAGCATCAGCTATTACTTCAAAGTACGGCTCTGTAACTTATGAGAACGTCGTTGACGCTGTTGTAAACGGCGAGCTTCAAATGGGTTATACATATCCTTATACATCAGCTACAGGCCTCAACTTCCTGGTAAATGCACTTCAGCACTTTGACAGCGCCAACATTCTCAGTGATACAGCTGTTTCAAAATTCCAGCAGCTCCAGAAGAGTATTCCTTTTGTATGTTATACTACAGATCAGATGGTAAATGCTATGCAAAGTGGTACGCTCCAGGCAGGCGTTGTAGAGTTCCAAGCTTATACAAACAGTCCTGTACTCAAAGGTGGTTATGACTTTGTGCCATTCGGCTACAAGCATAACAATCCTCTTTATAGCGTTGGCGACCTTACACAGGAACAGCAAGAGGCTCTCAACCTTTTCCTGAACTATGCTCTTAGCAGCGGCCCTCAGCAGCACGCAAGGGATTACGGTTTTGCTCCTGATAACAACTACAGCTATAACACTAAGGATATCAGCGGTGGTGATATCATCAGCGCACAGCGCCTCTGGAAAGAGGAAAAAGACTCAGGTACACCAACCATCGCTCTGTTTATCGCAGACATTTCAGGAAGCATGATTGGCGATCCTCTCAATCGTCTTAAGGATTCTCTCTTAGAGGCTTCAAAGAATATCAAATCGGATAACTATGTTGGTCTTATTTCATATAACGACGACGTAAAACTCAATCTTCCTATCGCTCAGTTTGATCTGGAGCAGCGTTCATACTTTGCAGGAGCTGTGGAGAAAATGAAGGCAGGAGGAAATACTGCTACCTATGATGCTCTTCTTGTTGGTGTCAATATGATAAACGAGTACAAGGAAAGCATTCCCGGTGCTAAAACTATGATATTCGTTCTCAGTGACGGTCAGTGCAACCGCGGCGTTGAGTACAACACTGCTGCAGGTATAGTAAGTCACTACGGAATACCAATATATACTATTGGATACAATGAAGAGATTGACTCTCTCAAGGATCTCTCTTCTATAAACGAAGCAGTTTATATCGACGCTGACAGCGATGACGTTGTTTATGAGCTTTCTGCTCTCTTCAATGCACAGATGTAACTGATAGTAATAATTTGTTATTAGAAATTCGTCAGGGCTGCCTTGAAGGCAGCCCTTTTTATGTCAAATTATAAGTAGAACAAAAGATATCCATAAACCGTCTATATGAGGCATTGACAAGGTTGTTTTGATTATGATATACTAAAAATAATTGATAGAATTGTAAATTTACTGCTATAAAATGTTATACATTTCAAAAAGGAGTGATTTCTAAGATGAATGTAAAAAAGCGTTTCAGTATCCTTTTCCCCAATCAGGATAATGTAATCTACAAGCAACTATCTGAAACAACCTGCCACGATCTAGGACTTGATATACTTTGCAGTGAACTCTCACTTGACAAAAGAGAACAGAACATAATCATGAACATTATCTCCAATATGACATCGGACAAAGAAACTGCCTATTTCAGACAAAAGGTATTTGCTGATATTCTCAGGCTCCCCGATCTCAGAAAAAAACTCTCCGACCTCTTCGATAGGATAGAATACATCAGGAAATTCAACTCTGGTAACCTGGATACAGATGAAAAACTAGGATTCTGGCTCCTAATGCACAGGCTAGACGAGTTAAGCGACTATATTAAATGCGTAGAAGCAATGAGAGAGTGCCTTTCAAATGCTGACATTCAATCAGAAGGTCTTATCGCTTTCAGGAATTATCTCGATCTGCTCTACGAAGAGGCACGCTTCAATGCAATGAAAAAGGATATTGCAGAGCTCAAAAGCAGCACCTCGGTCATTCAAAGTGTTACCCTTGGTGTAAACGTTAATTCACGGTTTGAAGCCGTCAGTCTGGGTCTTGTTTCTGTCAACAGCAAACCATTTAAAAAGTCCAATATTGTAAGTAACTTCGCCGATGCTATCGCAGATAAGGACAAAATACAGGATAATACCGACTGGGACGGCGATATGCACTATCATCAAGTGGATAAGGATCACAGTAAAAGCTTCGCCAAAATGACTGAAAACATTACGTCAATGATTGCAGTAACAGGTACTCCCTTTGTTGACGGCAGAATAAGATCTACAGTTGTGCAGAACATTAATAATGATATTTCCGGAGGCGCTACATTTTATCTTGACAAGGTAATGAATAGAATGCTTGGTTCTATCATCAGGAAGCTTAGAAACGTTCTTACCGAATATGCAGATATCGCTATTGTGGATATCTCCAATGTTATTCCTGAATTCATGTACTATATCAAGTTCGCAGAATTTATTGAAAAGCTCAAGGAAAAGGGATTCAATGTTTGCGAGGCGCAACTCTCGAATAAGAGTGACGTCTATATGGATTCAAAGGGACTCTACAATCTTAAGCTTGCACTCAATCTGGAAAGCAGTGATGAGATAGTCTATAATGATCTTGTTTTCGATAACGAACATAATCTCTATATTCTCACAGGTGCGAACCGTGGTGGAAAGACTACTATAACACAAGCTGTAGGACTTCTCTACGTACTGGCACAAGGTGGTATCTCAGTTCCAGCTTCTTCCTTTTCATACAAGCCCGT
>JAFZYX010000086.1 GCA_017616055.1 Ruminococcus sp. | reverse complement strand
TTAACAGAGTTTCCGCTCGCTGTGCAATATTCATACTTTTGTGTTGACTAATACCTTAAATTAGTATATAATAATTATGAGGTTACAGGCAGGGGCTGTAACAAATACTATGGATAAGGAGATATGCTATGAATAATATTCTTTTCGCCGCTTCAGAGTGCGTCCCATTTATAAAGACAGGCGGTCTTGCAGATGTTGTAGGCGCGCTTCCGCAGTACATCGACAAGAAAAACTATGATGTAAGAGTTATTATGCCTTATTATACCTGTATACCCGATAAATACAGGAATGAATTCAAATATGTACATCATTTCTACATGGATTACGGCATGAGAAGTGAGGGTGTTCACGTCGGTATCATGGAATATGAATACAATGGTATTAGGTTCTATTTCGTGGATAATGAGTACTATTTCAAGTGCGATACTCCTTATTCTCCTGATTTAAGGTGGGATATCGAGCGTTTTACATTTTTTTGTAAGGCAGTACTTGCGATACTGCCCGTTATAGGCTTCCGTCCTGATATAATTCATTGCCATGATTGGCAGGCTTCGCTGATACCGGTATTCCTGCACTCCACCTTTGCGACAAACCCGTTTTTCAGCGCGACCAAGACTATAATGACTATCCATAATCTTAAATTCCAGGGAGTATGGGATATAGATACATTCAAGTATAACACGGCTCTGCCTGATTATATGTTTACGTCGGATAAACTGGAGTTCAATCAGGACGCCAATATGCTTAAGGGTGGTCTGGTTTATGCCGACTATATAACCACGGTTTCCGAAACATATTCGGAGGAGATAAAGTATCCTTTCTACGGTGAGCAGCTTGACGGACTTCTACGTGCTCGTTCGGCTTCACTGAGGGGAATACTCAATGGAATAGATTATAAGGTATTTGATCCTGCAAATGACGATAAGATATTCGTTAAGTTCGACTCCAAGAGCGTCAAGGCGAAAAAAGCCGAGAACAAGCAGAAATTACAGGAACAGCTAGGGCTTCCCGTTGATAAGAGCAAGTACATGATAGCTATAATATCACGTCTTACTGACCAGAAAGGTCTTGACCTTGTCAATTATGCAATGGAGCGTATTTGCGATGAAAATACGCAGTTTGTAGTTATAGGTACGGGTGATCCGAAGTATGAGAATATGTTCAGACACTATCAGTGGAAGTATCCAGAGAGAGTGTCAGCGAATATTCTTTATGATGATGAACTTGCACATAAGGTCTATGCTTCAGCGGATACTATCCTTATGCCATCGCTGTTTGAGCCATGTGGACTTACTCAGCTCATAGCCTTAAGGTATGGTACTCTTCCTATAGTACGTGAAACAGGCGGACTCAAGGATACTGTACAACCATACAACGAGTTTGACGGTACTGGAAACGGCTTCTCCTTCGCGAACTTTAACGGCGACGAGATGTTGAACGTTATAAACTACTCCAAGAATGTATTTTTCAATCATCGTAAGCAGTGGGATAAAATGGTGCAGAGAGCTATGGGACAGGACTTCTCATGGAACAGCTCTGCACGTCAGTACGAGGGAATGTACAACTGGATGATAAACTGGTAATGAGTATATTTATATAATGAAGTCAGGGCGGAATCCTTCCGCCCTTACTTGCTTAGAAGTAGTTATTAGTATATGTTTGAGTACCTCATGCCATAACGTATGCTGTAATATTTTAAGATACAGATTTATCTGTTATGCAATATGAATTATATGATGTATCAACTATTATGGAGAGAAATACAATGATTTTTGATAAAATGTTCGATGCTTTGACAAACAGTGCTGATAAAATACTGGAAAAAGAGGCAATAGTTAGAGGTTTGAAGTATTCTGAGGTTAAAGCTGATGTTGATGCCGGACGTTTTGTTGACGGGTGCAGATTTGGCAGTAAGTATGCCATAGTTCGCAACGGGAAAAAGTCGGTACTTCTTCCATATAATGAACTTTTTTGGGTGTTTGCTCAGGAGAATGGCAGTGCCGACAGGGTGAATGTTAATTTTGTGACGATATATCAGATTATATATCAGATAAATGATATGAGTATGACAGACGTAATTGACATATGCAAAAAAATATTAGAATTTGACAGGACAGTTCTGTTTGGCTATAGGGAAGAGTATGCGAAGTTATATAACGAGAATATTGATGACCTCAGGAAAATAAAAAGGCAATTTATGATAGGAGATGTACTTGAGGACCTGAAGAAAGACGCAGAGAAAGAATGGTCAAGGAATAAACACGAATTAAAGTCTTCTACAGAATCATCTGTACAAACGGGAATTCATGTTGTGGAAAAGATAGAATCTGTGCAGAAAACAGCTACAGAAACTGTCACTGCTCCTATTGGTGAACAGGAGACAGAGAAAGTGTCAGATAGGTTCGATGAGATACAGGAACGGTTTATGGAAGCTTACAAGAGGCTAAGCGAAGAATGTGATATGGACATGCCTATGCAAATTGAAAAGGCACTTTGTGAGGTCGCTCCAGAGATAGGTGAGCACATGAAGAAATTCAGGCATAATGCAATTTATCTGTGCAAAAAGCATACTCCATATGACGGCATACCTGTGGGAACAAGCAAGATAGGTGGTTTGCCGGATCTTCCGCCAGATATAGAGTATCCGACCATGACGAGCTTTTCTTTCCGAAGGAAGGGGCAAAAGCCTGAAGAAGCCAAGTTATACCCAAAAACAGCTATGCATCTTGTTATGCAGATAAATCTATATGAGCTTGCGGAAAGTAGTGCGGATACAGACGGTATATTCCCGAAAACAGGTATGCTCTATCTTTTCTGGAGCGGAGAAATGGACGATAATATATTCAATCCAGAAAATAAGTATATATTTGTACGTACTTACGAACCCGAACTAGCTCATACAAGCAAGATAATATGGTGGGATGGCGATATTTCAACTCTCAGGCGTACAGAGCCGCCACTGACTTATTTTGAGTACGTTGACGATGAAGATAACGGTAGATTTGATGATATATGCCCTGAGGCGATGGTATCCTTTTCTGATTTTACGGAGTACAGACGCGAGGATTTGCTAAGTATCGATGGATTTTGTGAACTTGATGCACGTAATGACTTTGAGTTTACGGATTATGGCAGTAAGCTTCTTGGAGTACCAAGAGGCGTCAATATACCGTATATCGGGAAAGACGAGATGCTTTTTCTGCAACTAAGTTACAATGTGGGATGCGTGTGGTCGCTGTTCTGGATAATGAAAAAGCAGGACTTCCTTGCTCGTGATTTTTCAGATATACATTTGGAAGCAGACTGTGACTGAGCAATAATATATAACAAGGAGCAAATAATGTTAAAAGGCGCTATTTTTGATATGGACGGTCTTATGATAGACACCGAAAAGCTCTATCTCAAATTCTGGATGCTAGCTGCAAAAGACTACGGCTATGATATGAAGCCTGAGCATGTTTACGCTATACGCAGCATGGCGAGAAAGTATTCAATTCCTAAGATAAAGAGTTTCCTGGGCGATGATTGTCCCACTGAGGATATCCGCGCTCACCGTACTGAACTTATGAGGGATTACATAAAAGAGAATGGTATAGAGGTAAAAAAGGGACTTTTCACTCTGCTGAATTATCTCCGCGATAAGGGGATAAAAATGGCAGTTGCTACGGCTACTCCAAGCAACAGGACAGTTGAGTACCTTAACATTATAGGAGCCTATGACTATTTCTCAGCTATGGTTTGTGGAGATATGATAACAAATGGTAAGCCGGATCCTGATATCTATCTGACAGCTGCAAAGGAGCTCGGTTTGCCACCGCAGGTGTGTGTAGCTTTTGAGGATTCACCCAACGGTATAACCGCTGCACATGCGGCAGGCTGTCACGCCATAATGATTCCAGATATGACTCAGCCGGATAAGGAACTTGAACCAAAGCTCTCGGCGGTATATGAAAGTCTTGACATGGCGATTGATTATTTTGAAAGGAGCTTCATAGAATGAGTGTTTCTGAGATATTTGAGATACCAAAGTTTTATTATTTTGAGAGTGGCAACGACTTTTCGGGCAGCAAGGGTGATTTCGCATATAAAATATGCAACGGTGAGAAACTAAAATGCATGACCTGGCACGGCAGGCTTTGCTCTATGAAAGCAGAAATAGAGCACGAGGAGGAGTTTGAAAATAACCAGGAGGGCTTCGATACCATGATAAAATGGCTTGAGGAGCAGTATAAGGCTCAGTGATTTGATGCGGAAAACAGGGATAATTCACTGTTTCTTAACACTCATTCTATTGACAAAAATCATTGACAGGATTATAATTATTATAAACTGGGTAATTGTTTCTGTCGTTGCCCTTATTTATGGCTTTTGTAATCATATCAGTTTTATATACATTCTGTTACGGAGGAACTATGGATATTATAATCGTAGGCTGCGGAAAGGTCGGCTCTTCACTGGCCGAAGTGCTCAGCAGTGAACACAATATTACCATTATAGATAAGAAAGAACCCCTTGTTGAAGCTGCTTCAAATGATTTTGATGTCATGGGTATAGTTGGTAACTGCCTTCAGACTGAGATACTTGAAGAAGCCAATGTTTCCAAGGCGAATATCATGATAGCAGTTACTACTTCGGATGAGGTTAATATCCTTACTTGTCTTATCGCAAAGAAAATGGGAGTTCGTCACTGTATCGCCCGTGTACGCAGCCCTGAATTTGACAAGCAGTTGGTATTCATGCGTGAGGAGCTTGGTATCAGCATGATGGTAAATCCAGATTACAACGCCGCCAACGAAATAGCAAAAGTGCTTCGATATCCCGAGGCAATAAATATAGAGTCCTTCGCAAAAGGAAGAGTTGATCTTGCCGAGATACGCATAACCAGCGGCAGTATCCTTGACGGAGTATCTCTAAGTCAGCTTTCACGCAGATTGAGGCTGGATGTGCTCATCTGTGCTGTTCAGCGTGGTGAGGAGCTCACTATACCTAATGGTAATTTCGTGCTCCGTGCTGGAGACAAGATACACATGACAGCATCGCACAGCAATATGGTTAAGTTCTTCAAGAGCATAAGCGCGGCATACCGCGAAAAGCGTGTAAAAAGAGCTGTGCTTATCGGTGGCGGACGTGTGGCTTATCATCTTGCACAGCAGCTTATAGAAATGGGCGTAAAGGTCAAGATCATCGAGATAGATCGTGATCGTTGTCTAGAGCTCTCCGACAGGCTCAACAAAGTGGACATATCATGCGCTGATGGTACGGATCATGATATTCTCGAGGAGGAACGCGTTTACGACGCTGACGCAGTTGTTACTCTTACTGGTATTGACGAGGAGAATATACTTCTTTCTCTCCTTGCCAAGAACAACGGAGTTGAAAAGGTAGTAACCAAGGTAAACAGGATGTCTCTCATGCAGCTTTCTGACACCCTTAACCTTGATAGTATCATTTCACCAAAGACTATCACTGTTAATCAGATATTGCAGTACGTTCGCGCGAAGCAGAATTCTCTTGGAAACAACGTAACTACGCTTTACAGACTGGTGAATGACAGACTTGAGGCAATTGAATTCGTAGTCCGTGACAAAAAGGAATATGTTGAGGTACCGCTGAAAAAGCTTAAACTCAGAAGTGGTATCCTTATCGCAAGTATTGTAAGAGGTAACGATCTCATCATACCTAAGGGTGATGA
This sequence comes from Ruminococcus sp., assembly GCA_017616055.1. Taxonomy (GTDB): domain Bacteria; phylum Bacillota; class Clostridia; order Oscillospirales; family Ruminococcaceae; genus Ruminococcus. The sequence goes on along the minus strand of JAFZYX010000086.1, from coordinate 6,417 downwards.
CTGTCTTATGCTCAATGACAGCGTTGTTGTCGTGACTACCACAAAGGGAATGCACGATCTTAGCAATATTTTTGATTGAGGAGTGCGTTTAACATCATATGAATTACAGAATGATATCTTATGTTATGGGTCAGATATTGAAGGTCGTAGGACTTTTTATGCTCCTGCCCATAATCGTAGGGTTTATTTACGGGGAAAAACATGTTATCGCTTCGTTCGGTATACCCTTTCTTATAACGATGGCGATAGGCTTTGGTTTTACTTTATCAAAGCCGAAGAATAACGCAGTATACTCAATGGAGGGATTTGTGAGCGTTGCTGCTTCATGGGTGACCATGTCCTGCATAGGTGCTTTGCCTTTCGTTATTTCAGGGGAGATAAAAGACTATCCCAGTGCTCTTTTTGAGACGGTTTCTGGATTTACCACAACTGGTGCATCTATACTTTCTGATGTTGAAGCCATGACTCGCTCATGTCTTTTCTGGAGAGCCTTTACCCATTGGCTTGGAGGTATGGGTGTCCTCATGTTTGTGCTTGCCATTATGTCAAGCAATGATTCGAGAACTATGCACATGATGCGTGCCGAGTGTGCGGGCCCAAAGGTGGGCAGACTTGTTTCAAAATCACGCTTTTCTGCAAGAATACTATATGGTATTTATATAACTCTTACCGTATCAGAAGCTATACTGCTCATGCTTGGTGGTATGCCGCTTTATGATGCGATAGTACACTCTTGTTCTTCAGCGGGTACGGGCGGCTTCTCCATGTGGGGGAACAGCATAGGTCATTACAACAGCGTTTACATCGAAATGGTGGTTGCGACATTTATAATCCTTTTCGGTGTTAATTTCAACCTATATTACTATCTTATCATAAAGAAGTTCTCACTTGCATATAAAAACGAGGAAGTAAGGACGTATTTTGGCGTTATTATCGCAGCTACGGTGATAATTGCTATTAATGTACACAAGCTCTATGATGGAGTTGGGGATACTCTTAGACATACTTTCTTTATGGTAGCTTCGACAATTACTTCAGCAGGCTTTTCTACTACAGATACGGCGAAATGGCCTGTTTTCTCGCAGACTTTGCTACTCATGCTTATGTTTGTGGGCTCATGTGCAGGCTCAACTGGTGGAGGAATGAAGGTTTCAAGAATAATAATACTCATAAAGACGGGTATAAAAGAACTCAAATATATTACCAATCCGCGTGCTGTATCAACTGTCAAAATGGACGGAAAACCTGTCGAAAAGGACGTGGTGCGCGGAGTAAGCAACTATCTCATACTTTTCCTAATGCTGATGTGTGTCTCAGTGCTTTTGGTTACTCTTAACGGATTTTCAATTGAGGAATCCACATCGGCTGTAATAACCTGTATGAACAATATAGGTTTCGGTGTGGGAAGATTTGGCCCTGCGGGTAATCTTGGTGGACTTAATTCCTTTTCAAAGGTAGTACTCTGCTTTGATATGCTCCTTGGCCGTCTGGAAATATATCCTCTCATTATGCTTTTCGTACCGAGAAAAAGGTGAGTATATTTTGGTTATTGCCGCTTGGGGAGGCAGCAATGGCCTGAAAAGGAGGAATACAAATGAAAAAAATAATATCTGCTATGATATCGGCTGCTGTTGGAGTATCGTTGCTGACGGCTTTGCCTGTTACGGCGGTGGGTACGAGCAATTTTGATATCGGATTTGCAGAGACAGTTGACGCAGGGGAGACATCTGGAAAATGTGGAGATAATGTTTACTGGGAGCTTCAGGGAACAAAGCTTGTCATTACAGGAAGTGGGGAGATGAATGTTTTTGATACTTTGGCTGCAGCTCCGTGGTATTCTCAGCGAACTATTATAACTGAGGTAGAGATTGGAGAGGGAGTGACTACTGTAACGCCTTGCGGATTTGGCATGATGAACAAACTTATTAAAGTGACTATTCCATCTACAGCAACGTATATCGGAAGACTGGCTTTTTCAAGTTGCACCGCCCTTTCTTCTGTTGAGATACCTGCAAGAGTTGAATTTATTGGACAGGGTGCTTTCAGGAGCTGTTCATCATTGCAGTCAGTGACTATATATGGCAGCAATACGGAGATAAAAGGAGGAAAAGAGACCATAAGCAGTAAAGGCTCGCAGTATGACCCGAATTATTCATTCAGCGGAACCATATATGGCGTAAATGGTTCAAAGGCTCAGAGCTATGCAAGTAATAATAATATAAAATTCCAGACAATAGGCTCGTTGCAGAATGACACTACAACAATGCCCACTACAACTACGACAACAACATCCAAAACAACTACATCGACAACAACATCCAAAACAACTACATCAACAACATCCAAAACAACCACATCGACAACAACTACTACGACAACAACTACTACGACAACATCATTCAAAACAACAACAACGACTCCGGCAACGACCACAACTACAACAACCACTGCACCGCATGACAAGGACTACAGCCTTGGAGATGTCAACGGCGATAATTATATCGATGCAGTTGACGCGAGCATGGTCCTTTCAGAATATGCTAAAGTATCATCGAATTTAAATGGAAGCTTCAATGATAAGCAGAAAAAAGCGGCAAATGTAGATAATAACAGTTACATTGACGCAGTTGACGCTTCAAAAATCCTCTCGTACTATGCGTATGTATCGTCAGGAAATGGACAGAAAGTGACGTTATCGGAGTTTATTAAAAAATAAACGTCTGAGAAATCAGATAGAAAGATACAAATATTGGATTGGAGAATAGAGCATGAAAAAGATAGTAGCCGCTTTATTGTCGGCAGTTATGAGCTTCTCGATGTTTACCGATCACTCTGTCTCAGTTTCTGGTACTAAGATAACAGATATTGGACTTTCGCAGAATGTTGCTGCAACATCTGAAACCTCGGGAAAATGTGGAGATAATGTTCACTGGGAGATACAAGGAGATAAGCTTATCATTACGGGAAGCGGCGAAATGTATGAATTTGACACGATAGCAGCTGCTCCATGGAATTCGGACCGAAGCCATATAACTGAGGTAAGTATTGCTGATGGGGTAACAACGGTAGCTCCATGTGCTTTTGCAAATATGAGCATGCTCTCCAAAGTGAATATACCATCAAACGCAAAATATATTGGCAGAATAGCTTTCTCGAACTGTACATCACTTCGTTCAGTGGATGTACCTTCAAGTGTTGAATTCCTTGGTAAGGGAGCTTTTAAGAATTGCTCCTCATTACAGGCAGTCAATATCTTTGGTGTGGATACCGAGATAAAAGGTGGAAAAGAAACTATAAGCAGCAGCGGTTCGCAGTATGATACGAATTATTACTTTAATGGAGTTATCTGTGGTTACAACGGTTCAAAGGCTCAAAGTTTTGCCAAAGAATGCGGCTACAGATTCCAGACTTTAGGCCCGTTATCTGTTCAGACCACGACAAGGCAGTCAGTCATCACCACCACTACCACCACCACAACAACAACAACTGCTGCTTATGTTGTAAGTGTTAGCGCAGGGCTTGACATAGTTCTAAAGCCATACAAAACCGAATACAATATGGGCGAGCAGCTTAATCTTAATGGCGGAAGACTTAAACGCTCATATACAGAGCATTACAGCGACGGCTCGTCAAAAACCTTTGAGCTTGAAGAGATTGGAATGGGAAATACCGATTTCGCGAGCTATGGTATACAGCTTGACAGAAACGGCTTTGACAGTATGCGTCCTGGAAAGTACAGGCTTAAATTCAGTTATAATTATATGGGCTCTGTAGCTTATGCAGAGCTTGATGTAGAGGTAAAAGCTCCGGTTTCTACTACAACAACCACAACGACTACAACTACAACAACCACAACGACTACAACAACCACTGCGCCTTATGTTGTAAGTATTATCGCAGGACTCGAAATAGTCCTAAAGCCATACAAGACAGTGTATACTATGGGTGAGCAGCTCAATCTTAATGGCGGAAGGCTTAAACGATCATATACGGAGCGTTATAGCGACGGCTCGTCAAAAACCTTCGAGTTTGGAGAGATCGGAATGGGAAATACCGATTTCGCGAGCTATGGTATACAGCTTGACAGGAACGGCTTTGACAGTATGCGTCCTGGAAAGTACAGGCTGAGATTTACTTTTAATTATAAAGGTTCTGCGGCTTCTGCAGAGCTCGACGTGGAGGTAACATCGCCGATAACAACTGTGACTACAACGACGACCACCACTACCACTACCACAACCACAACTACTGCCGTAGTAACGAATACTCAGGCACCGAAGCCATTTATCGAGGTAGATAAAATGCCTGATAAGAAAGAATACGCTTATGGTGAGCAGCTCAATCTCAGTGGTGGAACTGTAGTTATAGGACGTATTGAGAGCGATGGCAAGAGGGTTTCAGAAACAGTTCCGATGAATGACAGAAGAGTTCAGTTGGAGACAAATTTTGACGCTACAAGTCCTGGTTTCTATTATGTGAAGCTCACATATCGTGACGGTAATCAATGGGACTCAGTAAGCTTTGATGTGAGAGTACTAAGGCCAGTTACTACTACCTCAACCACCACAACTGCGGTGAAAACAACAACTACAACTACAACAAAACGTACAACAACTACCACTACAACTACAACAAAACGTACAACAACTACAACTTCGACTACAACAAAACGTACAACGTCCACAACTACTGCAAAAACGACTACGACGACCACCACAACAACAGCTCCAAAGCCGCCTCAGCTGTTTATTGAGATTGAAGCAGAGCCGAGCAAAACCATTTATGCCTACGGTGAGCAGCTCGATATCAGCGATGGAAAGGTAAGGATAGGCAATATTACTGATGATGGCAGCAGAGTTTCTGAGGTTGTTGCTATGACCGATAAGAAGGTTCAGCTGGAGACAAATTTTGACGCAACGAGTTCAGGTTTCTATTATGTGAAACTTACATACCGTGATGGCGAACAATGGGATTCAGTAAGCTTTGATGTGAGAGTGCTCAGGCCAGTTACTACTACCTCAACCACCACAACTGCGGTGAAAACAACGACTACAACTACTGCAAAAACGACTACTACGACTACAACTAAAGTTCCTCAGACGACAACTACCACTACGTCAGAAAAATTTTCTGATATGCCAGATGGCTGGATATTGGGCGATGTAAACCACAACGGACTTGTTGACGCTGTGGATGCTAGCCTTATCCTTTCGGAGTATGCTGCATTGTCTTCAGGAAAAAACAGTAAGTTTAGCAAGGAGCAGGTTAAGGTCGCTGATATCGATGGAAACGGAGTTAACGACGCAGTTGACGCTTCAAAAGTGCTTTCATTCTACGCATACCTTTCAAGCGGTGGAAAGGCTTCTGATATGCAGGCGTGGCTGAAAAAATAGCTAAGTATCCACGGCTAAATCAACGCTATTAATGGAAAAAATGACAAAAAAGACGGCTTTTTGAGGTATACCCTTGACAAGCCGCTTTTTTTGGGTTATAATATTTCAGTGCGCTGATTTTATACCCTTTTGAAGGAAGCGGCGCATTATTATAATGAAAAGGAGGAAAAATATGCCTACATTTAACCAGCTCGTTCGTAAGGGTAGAAAGGATCTTGAGACAAAGTCTACAGCTCCTGCTCTCCAGAAGGGTTACAATGCAAAGAAGAAGACACAGATCAATCAGAGCTCACCTCAGAAGAGAGGCGTTTGCACTGCTGTAAGAACTGCTACACCTAAGAAGCCTAACTCAGCTATGAGAAAGATTGCCAGAGTTAAGCTCACAAACGGTTACGAAGTTACTTCTTACATCCCAGGTATTGGTCATAACCTTCAGGAGCACAGCGTTGTTCTCATCAGAGGCGGACGTGTTAAGGATCTCCCTGGTGTGCGTTACCACATCATCAGAGGTACTCTTGATGCTCAGGGTGTTGCTAACCGTAATCAGGCTCGTTCCAAGTACGGTGCTAAGAAGCCTAAGCAGAAGTAAGAGCATACTTCACAGCAGTCTGCGGCTGACTGCATGAAAAGCCGTTCATTCATTTAATAATAGGATAACTACTACCGCAGGGTAATGCGGAGATCATATAGATTAAGTTCGATAGATCCTCTGCATTGGCTCCTGACACACCTGTCGGCGAAGATAAGCCGATAATACGGCAGTAACCGACAAGGTTTGAGTACCTATGAATTCATCAATCTATATGAAGGAGGGAAGCGAAAATGCCAAGAAGAGGTAAAATCGCAAAGCGTGACGTATTGCTCGATCCTGTATACAACTCAAAGCTCGTTACACGTCTTATCAACAACATCATGTTAGATGGTAAGAAGGGTGTTGCACAGAAAATCGTATACGGAGCTTTTGAGCAGGTAGCTGAAAAGAGCGGAAGAGAAGCATTAGATGTATTTGAAGATGCTATGAACA
>JAFZYX010000085.1 GCA_017616055.1 Ruminococcus sp. | reverse complement strand
CAGATTCTCTCCATATATCTTTCTCATTTCCTTACTCATTGAAGCAAGTGCTTTCATTAAGTCCGGATGTGTTTTCCTTAGTATTCCTTTTCTTCTTTGATCGGAATATGCACCTGTTTTTACTCTTTTGTCAGCCGGATAAACAGTAGCCTTGGGTATAAGCCATTGTTTTCCGACTTTCTCACCAATAACCTTCCCACTGATCAGATACCTACGGATATTACCGGGATCTTTTTGAGTTATTTTCGCATATTCACTAACCGTGTAATAATCTTGAAGCACATTATCACCTCCACCAATTAAACATTACCACGTTATCGTGTAAATGTCAAGTTGATATAAAAATGGACCACTAACCCCGTCCATTGAGTCCAAAAAAACTCCGGCACTTTCGTGCCGGAGCCAAGGATGGGGTTAAAACTCAACGACTGAATCTACATCGCCGAACTGGTCTAAGGTTGTTTGTTTTACTAAATCTCCGGCCTTGTCATATTCATTCTCGACCGTGTACACATATATACCGTTGTAGTTATTACATTCTGTTTTTACGTTAAAGCCTTTTTTGTCATATGTGTATTTGTATACAAATTCATCACCGTTGGTGGTATCCGTATATTTCTCTAATGTCATACGGCCTTTCTTGTCATACTCGTACTCTTCGATCCCGTTAACTTTGTATTCGCCCGTTTCGCCTATTAAGGTTCCGGTGTATGTGCGGCGGATCAATCTGCCTTTTTTGTCGTACTTATATACGGCTTCTGCGGATTCCTTGCCTGTGGTCACTTCTTTTGTGATATTGTTACCGGTATAGGTGTAAATTGTCTCGAGCTCGCCGAGAGGGTTCTTGCTGTCAGAGCCTGTTTTTCTTACGATGTTGCCGTTTTTGTCATACTCGTATTCGTATTCAAAGCATTCTTCTTCGACTTCGGATTCAAGGGCAACTTTTCTTATACGACCGTTTATATCGAGTACGATGGTATGTATTTCTTTAACACCGTCTGAGTTTTTATTCTGGATCTTAAGCTGCCTATTTTCTTTATCGTACTTGCTGCTTGCAAAGAGATCATCATAGCTTTTCAGCATTACTTCTTTTACTTTGGCACCTTTTCTTAAGGTGTACAGAGGAGTTTTATAGTCAATACTATAGATAAGAATGCTGTCTACAGTCTTGCCTTTTGCTACGATCATAACGCCATTATTTGCATTATCGTATAATACATAATTGTTACCCGATGCCTTCTCTGTATATCCTTTTATTGAACTTAAGTCAATCCTGGAGAATACGGCATTGTTGATGACTGTGGCATTAGGTGCTTCTATTTCCAACCACTTATTTTTTGCTGCCTCGTTGGCTTTTATGGTCACATTAATATATGCCTTGGTCCTAAATATTATGTGATCAATATCGGGGTCGTTGATGGCGTTTTCAAGCTCCTTCTGGGTGGACACGCGTACTGATGTAGCTTTGTCTGACTTGGCTTCTACTGTTTCTGCACCGGTGAGCACGATGGTCAGTGCCATAACTAACATTACGCAGATGGCGTATGCTATTTTCTTTGTTGATGTTGTGATAACTTTTTTCATTTTTCTGCCTCCTATAGCATTTTTTGTGGTGTTTGTCACCTTTGATGATGCTATAGTAGCAGATAGTTGTATCCTTTTTATATCCTTTTGGAAGAAATTTTATTTTTTATTCTTACTATTTGCTATCTGCTTAAACAAATTATACAATCCGCTCTTGATCGCATTGTTGTCGTGGTCTGCGCCGGGGATCTCGTACCAGATGTGCTCTGTGCCGTTTGCATCGAGCATCTCGTGGTATGACTTAGGGTACTGTCCTACTACCGAATCTTTTGAGCCGCAGCATAATATGAGTACTTCGGGGGCTATGGCGTCTTCTGTAATCTTCACTTCACTTTCTTCCATTGAACCCGGGTGTGTCATGAATTTATCCGTGGTGGCTACTATTCCGGGTGCTGCAGATATGGCACATACATATCCGAAGAGTTCGGGCTTTTTAAGTGTGATGAACAGTGTCTCCCTTCCACCCATGGAGAAGCCTGCAAGATATGTGTTCTCTCGACCGGTAAGTACGGAATAT
>JAFZYX010000084.1 GCA_017616055.1 Ruminococcus sp. | reverse complement strand
GTCCAAACGGCGATATAATAATTACTGATTTTTCACAAAAAGACGAAGACGGCAATGTAAGATTCTCTTACCCTGTAAATGCAACACAGTTCTGTGATAAAGTAACATTAACTCTTTATGGCGATGACGACTCGGATATTATTTATCAGACCAATTACAGCATAAACGACTATATTGATTCCGCTGAGGATTATATTACTGATGATAAGGCTTTAGCTCTTACAAAGGCATTGGATAATTTCGGTAAAGCTGCCGATAATTATTTCAACGGTTCAAAGAATATAATTGAAGGTATAGGCAACGTAAATGCAGACAGTGTAAATGATTATGCTCCTACTTTCGGCACTGACGTTAAGCTCTCACTTGTGCTTGATTCAACAACAGCATTAAGACTCTATACGGAAAGCAGTAATGTGCTTATCGATGGCAATGGAGCAACTGCTAAGTTCAAAGGCAAAAAGAAATATTATGAGATATCAAATATATATGCTCAGAATCTGTGCGACAAGCATAAGGTAACTATTGACGGTGTTGAGTACGAGTTCAGCCCGATGTCATACGTTTACAGAGTACTTAATAATGAAAACGCAAGTGATAAGCTTATAGATATGGCAAAGGCAACATATGTTTATGCTAAAGCAGCAGAAGCTTACATTGGCAAATAAATGAGAGGAGAGCAGAAATGAAGGATAAATACACAGTTCCGGAAATGGAGATAATCATATTCGAAAATGAGGACGTTATCTCAACCAGTGATCCTGAGCTCGACCCGCAATAAAATCAAAACGAAATAATGTTATTATGGAGACCTTCGGGTCTCCTTCTTTTTTCGTATCGATCGAAACTTTGTCATATAAAGTCGAAAGTGTGAATATTATACAGTGACTGAATATTGCATAAGCGGAAGGAGAATCATAAATGAGAAGAGTTCACAGAAAGATAGTCGGGGGAGTAGTACTGTGCGGATGCGCTCTGTTCACACTGTACGGTGCATCACGTGTAGCCGAGAAAGCTGAAAATGGATCTGTGCCTGTATCAATTACAGGTATAGAAGAGGCACTACCAATTATAATCTTAGATGCGGGACATGGCGGCGTAGACGGTGGATGCACATCGGCGGAGGGAGTTCCCGAAAAGGGGATAAATCTCGATATACTTCTGCGGCTTCGTGATATGCTTGAAGCCGTCGGATATGATGTCAGAGTAACACGTGACACCGACAGGTCCATACATGATGAGGGAATAGAGGGGATAGCTGCACAGAAAAGCTCTGATATGGACAATCGCCTTGCTATATTCAACGAGAGCAGAAATGCCGTATGCGTGTCCATACATCAGAATCAGTTCACCGATCCGAAATACAGCGGAGCACAGATGTTTTATTCGGGCAGCAACAGTACGAGCGAAGTTCTTGCGAGAATGCTTCAGGACAGATTCAGGAGTCTTTTGCAGCCCGATAACGACAGAGAGATAAAGCTTTGCGGCAAAGAACTTTTTCTGTGCTATTACAGCGAAAATCCGACAGTTATGGCGGAATGCGGCTTTTTATCAAATCCCGAGGAAGCTGCTCTGCTCAATACCGAGGAGTACAGGGGCAAGGTAGCATTTACGCTGCTGAGCGGTATAAGCGATTTTATAAACAGGAAAAAGTAAGTAAAGTCCTGCGTGCTTTTCGACAGGTGAAGGTATCTTATTGACAAAGCTGCTGAGCTTGATATATAATGATATTGAGCTGACGAAAGGTCGGCAGTTTTGAACTGAAAGAGACGGTGATATCAAATGGATAACAGCTTTGTTGCAATAGGTTATTATATCTGTCCTAAAACAGGAACTCCGTCATATCTTGATGGCGATCCCGACAGCTTTATCTCCGTTAGTGACTGCATCAGCGATCATGAGCCGCAGATAGTTTATTGTCACGGCTGGAAGTCTCATGGCGACGATCCCGAATACATAGGTAGGTATTTTTCGGATAAGGAAGAATACATAAAAATGAGCGGTGAGATATGGGAGTTGTTCTCGCAGGAGCTTTTCAGTATGGATGGCAGGTTTTGGCGTAAGAAAGATGCAGTTTATTTCTATAAGAAATATTTCGCGGCATATGACTGCACACTGGTCGCTGTCAGCACAAGGGAAAGGTATTCAGCACTTTCCTCGGATAATTCTGAAAATCAGGAATATGAAAGCGGTGAAGCTGAGGGAGAGTTTATAGGCTGCGATATAATCGGCAGGGATATATCTGGATTTCATTCATTTCTGTGCAATTCACTGCATAAGAAATTTGATGATATCAGCTTCAACAAATACGGCCTGTTGGACGAAAGCTTTGAAAAAGCGGAGCAAATGGCTGAAAAAATACAGGGGATGGGCGAGCCTGTGGACTGGATACCCGTAATGATACACAAGCTTTACTGATGAAAATATAAAAAGCCGTAAAGGAGAGATTTCTCCTTTACGGCTTTAAAGTAAATGATACAATTATTTCTTGTACATAAGCGCAACTGCATGAGCTGCCATTCCAAGCTTTTTACCTGTGAAGCCGAGATGCTCCTCGGTAGTTGCCTTAACGCTTATTTGTGAGACGTCGCAGTCACAGACCTTCGCAATATTCTGACGCATTGTCAGAATATGTGGAGCAAGTTTGGGCGCCTGAGCAATGACAGTAGAGTCTATATTACCTATCTCCCAGCCTTCAGCTCTTATTCTGCGGCAAACCTCAGCCATGAGCTTCATGCTGTCAGCATCCTTGAAGCTGTCATCGTTATCAGGGAAAAGGTGGCCTATGTCTCCCATTGCGAGAGCTCCGAGCATTGCGTCCATAATGGCATGAACGAGCACATCTGCGTCAGAGTGACCTAGTAGTCCTGTGACATGGGGTATCTCAACTCCTCCTAGGATTAGTTTTCTGCCTTCGACAAGCTTGTGTACATCATAACCGTGGCCTATTCTAAACATATTATTCTCCTTTCGTAGAAAATGAATTATGATAAATCTAAGAAAAGACGAAATTTCTTCTAAATCGGATGTTATTTGTAAAAAAAGGATTATAGAAACCTATTTATTTATCATTTGGTTTCTTCAGTTTTTTTAGAGGATGCATCTGTTTTACCGAAAAGCAACTTTAAAACTATCGGTGTAACTATGCTTGATACTATGATGAGCAATATAACTGCAGTGAAATATGAGGAATCTATGATGCCAAGACCAAGTCCTTTGTTTGTGATGATAAGAGCAACTTCTCCACGGGTCATCATACCTGCACCTATTTTAAGGCAATCAATCCAACTATATTTGAAACATTTCGATACAAGTCCGCAGCCGATGATCTTACTGAGCATTGCGACAATAACAAATCCTATGGAAAAGACAATCATACTAGAATCAATATTGCTGAAATCGGTCTTGAGTCCGATACTTACGAAGAAAACGGGAGCAAAAAACATATATCCGTTGATATTAACACGGCGGTCTATGTACTCTGCGTCACGAACGTTACAGAGGATTATACCGGCAATGTATGCGCCTGTTATATCGGCGATTCCAAAGTACTTTTCAGCAACATACGCCATGAGAAAGCAGAGGGTTATGGCGATTATAGGTATACGTCTTGTGTGAGTATGTCTGTCGTCGTAAAGCTTGAAAAGTTTATAAATGATGAAGCCGAGAACAATTGAAAGTACAAGGAACAGGAAAATTTTTCCGGTAACAAGAAGAGTATTGCTGTTTGGGTCCTTGAACCCCAGTACGAACGTGAGTACGATGATACCGATAACATCATCTATGATAGCAGCACTGAGAATAGTCTGTCCCACACGGCTTGTAAGCTTGCCCATTTCCTTGAGAACCTCGACGGTTATACCGACTGAGGTTGCCGTCATTATGCAGCCAATAAACACAGCCTTAAAGAACTCATCTGTTCCAAATTCTGAGAAACCGTAAATACACATATACAGCAGACTTCCGCCTATTAGAGGGACGAAAACTCCCACGCAAGCGATAAGGAAGGCAGCAAATCCGGATTTTTTCAGCTCCTGCAGGTTTGTCTCAAGACCAGCGGAAAACATAATGAGAATGACGCCTATCTCGGCCATCTGACTGATAAACTCCGTTGGCTGCACCAGATTTAGGGTGAGACATGGGCCGATAACAAGACCCGCTATTATCTCTCCAACGACCATAGGAGCCTTGCATTTTCTTGCAAGAAGTCCCGCAGCTTTGGCAAAAATGAAAATGAGGGCAAGATCCTTGAGGATCTTATAGGTTTCCATGCTTATTCATATCCTTTCATAAATAAAAGGAGCTAAAAGCTCCTTGTTCATATTTATTATACTATAAAACCTTACGTTTGTCAACTTTATGCTATTTGTTAAATGAAAAAAATACTTGACAAGCCTCTAAAGAAATGATATAATATTTGAGTATCGTATAAAAACGTTACTATTATTTATCCTTGCCCGCAGTAAGTTGTCGGGCATGATTCCAGAAGGAGGTGTGCTAAATGGCAAAGGTATCCGCTAAGTATGAAGTAATGGTTGTTTTCAGCCTCAAGAACGGCGAGGAGCCTATGAAGGCTCTCGTAGCTAAGTTCAAGGAGAGAATCGAGCGTCACGCCGAAGCTGTTGAAGTCAACGAGGATTGGGGTAAGCGTAAGCTTGCATATCCTATCGAGGACGAAACAGAGGGTTACTATGTGATTTATACATTCCAGTCACAGCCCGATTATCCTGCTGAGCTTTCAAGACGTCTCAATATCACAGACGGCGTTCTTCGTTCACTCGTAACAGTTGTTGAATAATTCTACTTCATTATTTAGGAGGCGGTCAGATGAATAAGGTCATTTTAATTGGAAGGCTCACTGCCGATCCTGAGCTCAGACAAACACAGAGCGGAATTGCTTCATGTAGATTTACCGTAGCTTGTGACAGAAGATTTGCTGACAAGAATACAGGTGAGAGACAGGCTGATTTTATCAGTTGTACGGCATGGAGACAGACTGCAGAGTTTGTTTCAAGATATTTCAGCAAGGGCAAGCTTATATGCGTTGAGGGTTCCCTTAGAAATAATAATTATCAGGATAAGAACCACTCTGATGTAACACACTACACTACTGATGTGCAGGTGGATAATGTCGAGTTTGTAGGTGGCAAGGGAGAAAGCGGCGGCAATGGCGGCGGCTACAGTGCTCCTCAAAACAATTACAATAATAATTATTCTGCTCCTCCGCAGCAGGCAGCTCCTCAGCAGCCCGCAGCAAGTAATGACAGTATGTCTTACGGCAACCTCAGCGATTTTGAGGAAATACTCAGTGACGGTGATGTTCCGTTTTGAGTGAGTTAACTTTACTTTATTACGATAGGAGGAAAAGTCATGGAAAAGGAAAGAAATGCTCGTCCTGCAAAGAAGCCTCGCAAGAAGGTTTGTATGTTCTGCGCAGATAGAATCGAAAAGATTGATTACAAGGATCTTACCAAGCTCAGAAAGTGCATGACTGAAAGAGCTAAGATTCTTCCAAGACGTGTAACAGGCACTTGCGCTTACCATCAGCGTGAGCTCACAGTTGCTATCAAGAGAGCAAGACACATCGCTCTGCTTCCTTATATCAGCGACTAATTCATAAATTTAAGGGAGGCATTATGCCTCCCTTTTTGCATTTTCGTATGTATCCGCTCCTTACGGCATCGTTGAAGGAGCGTATTCGACAGGTCTATCGGTCTATATTCTGTACGGCGAGTTCTCCGTCCCTGCGGAAGAGAAAAGAGATACACCATACTGCCGAAATAGCTACAAGAATGTAGACAGCACGGCTGAGTACGCTTCCTGCGCCGCCGAATAGCCATGCTACCATATCAAACTCGAAAATACCGACCAATCCCCAGTTTATTCCTCCGATTACCAGAAGAATAAGAGCAATTTTATCCCACATATTGAGAACACCTCTTGATTCGGGAATTCTGACGTTTATCGTCAGTGGCCGCTGGTTGCGACTCAATGCACATTTCAGCGGCTCAGATGTATTATTACCGAGATATTCCCGTTTATTCGTTTTTGAAGGAGAAAAATATGGTTTCATCTATTTTTTCATTATCTGATTTTGATAAAAAGACATGGATACTAGTAGCAGTTGCTTCCATAGCAGTTTTGCTGGTTGTTCTTTACATATGTATTCATTTCAGCAAGGGTAAGCGAAAGGGAAGAGCTGCCGAGAAAAAGGTTGGAAAATTCCTAAAAAAACTAGGTAAAGCCGATCATGTCAAGATAATCAATAACGCTTATTTGCCTCTTTACAACAAAGCATGCGAAATAGATCACCTCGTTTTCGGACGTTTTGGGGTTCTTGTTGTTGAGACAAAGGGCATTTCAGGCAAGATCACAGGCAGCGGAAAGAACCTTACCCACATAATAGGCAGCAAGACCCACAAGCTATACAATCCTCAGATGCAAAACAAGACCCATATCGATAATGTTGTTCATCATCTTAAAAAAGGCGGTTTTGACAAAACTCCTGTAAATGGTGCTGTAGTCTTTTCTGCCAAGGATATAGAGTTTCCTTCAGAGCTCGGAACAGACATGAAAGGAATGGAAAAGTTGTACAAATCGCTTCCCGATGCAGGGTGCAACCAGGACGTGCTGTATAACTACTTCCACGATATGCAGGTAAAAAACCCACTCAAAAAAGCGTGGATAAAGACACGCAAGAAAAACGACTGATACAGGCAGTATGCCAAAGGAGTTTACTATGAAAGCAAAAAGGTTAATAGCAGTTTTAGCAGCTGCACTCATTGCATTCCCCTCAGCTTTTCGTACTGACAGTTTAAAAAAGACAGCTGTTGCTGCAAATATCCCTTCTGTCACATTCACGAACTTTGACAGCCGTATTAATGGTGGTGAGCCCATTCGCGGCGTTGATATCTCGTCTATTATTTCTATTGAAGAGGCTGGAGTTAAGTTCTACGACGACAATGGCAAAGAACAGGATATCTTTCAGACTCTTGCCGAACATGGTGTGAATTATATCCGCGTAAGGATATGGAATGAACCTCACGATGATAACGGAAATACCTACGGTGGAGGACACTCCGACCTTGAAACTGCAGCAAAGATAGGCAAACGCGCAGCAGAGCATGGTATGAAGCTCCTTGCAGATATACACTATTCCGACTTCTGGGCTGACCCTGCTAAGCAGACACGCCCTAAGTACTGGATGCCTCACGATCATAACAAGCTGAAAGGTGAGATATATAACTGGACATCGTGGGTCGTAAAGTATCTCACTGAAAACGGAAGTGATATCGGTATGGTTCAGGTGGGAAATGAGACAGACTGTTTCTTCTGCGGCGAAAAGGATATGTATGAGATATGCGATCTGTTCTCAAGCGGTGAGAAGGCTGTTCGTGACTTCGATAGGAATATCCTTATAGCACATCATTTTGCCAATGCAGGCAACGGTCATTTTGGCTGGTACGCACAGGTAATGGCAGAGTGCAAGCTTGATTACGATATATTCGCGTGTTCCTATTACTCATACTGGCACGGCTCATTGGATAATCTGCAAAAAACTCTCACTGACATTGGCAATAAATACAACAAGTATGTAATGGTTGTCGAAACTGCTTATCCTTATACCAACGAGGACGGCGACACATTCGGCAATACGGTAACATCGAGCACAAGTGGGGTTGATCTGAGGTACAATATTTCAGTTGATGGACAGGCTAAGGCTCTTGCTGATGTATTTCAGACTGTAGCTAACTGCAACGGACATGGTATAGGCGCTTTCTATTGGGAACCTGCGTGGCTGGGAGTTCCAGATATATCATGGGCAGAGCAGAAAAAGCACTGGGAGCAGCAGGGCTCGGGTTGGGCGACGGTCTACGCTAAGGACTACGACAGCGGAGCTACTGAAACAGGAGGTTCGTCATTTGACAATCAGGCACTTTTCGACTTTCACGGCAAGCCGCTTGATTCACTGGATCTGTTCCTTAATATCTATCCTCAGAAAAAGCCTGTAACTACTACAACCACATCTACCACCACCACAACAACAACTACTACAACGACTATAACAACTACTACGACTACCGCTGAGTTTACGGAAACAAAGGAGATAATACTCGGCGATATCAACAGTGACGGAGCAATAGATGTATTCGACGTTGTGGCTCTGCGAAAGGCAGTAATAGCAGGGGAGAAGTCGGCAGAGTTTGACCTTAACGCTGACGGCAAGATAGGAATAGCAGATCTTGTTAAGCTGCAAGTTTATATTCTTGGTGCTAAGGACAATGATCTATCAAAGAAAATAATAACATTTAAAAAGAACGGATAATGGTAAGTCGTTGCTGTAATATTATACTTTTACAGAAGTTTATAGTTATTACTCGGGGAAGAATCTTTTCTAATAAAGGTTCTTCCCCGACCCGTTTTTCTAAGACTTTTAACCCGTATTTGAAGAAAGTTCAAACAATAAAAAGCCCTGCAAAATGCAGGGAGCAAGCTAGCCGTTTTTAATGGGAAGTTTTAGTAATGGCATTTGAAGGGTTCCCCTTTTTTACAAAGGGTTACCTCAATAATGCTTATATTGACTTTATTATGAATTATCACATTATTGCAGCGGCTTTTATTAGTCTTATAATATAATATCAGCGATGTCAGAGGGCTTTTCAGCAATGGAACTGTATAGCCATCTGTTGCATTCACGTATGCAGGCTTCAAGTTCTTCTCGTCCGCGGAATCCCCATGAGCAGCCTATAAATCTTATATCAGCATTGCATGCGGTCATAACGTCTACATTGCTGTCACCGATCATTTCGACGAAAAACTCCTCCTCGTCTGGAAGAAGGGAATATATCTCAAATATCGCGGCAGGATCGGGTTTCAGTGGCCTTTTGTCGCTTCCTCCAAGTACACAGAGAAAATTTATATCGGGGAGTAGCTTTGCTACTATCTTCCTTGCGGCGTCCTCAGGCTTATTTGTGACAACTGCAAGGATAACGCCGTTGTTTTGAAGCTTTTCCATCGTTTCCTTCATGCCGTCATACAGCTTTGTCTTGTCAAGATAATGATGACTGTAATACTCCTTGAACATGAGGTAAAGCTCCTCGGCCTTGTCTTGTTTATTTTCGGGAAGAGCCCTGAAGCAGAGCTTCTTAGCGCCGTTTCCTACCATTTGCTTGTATGCGGCGTAGTCATGAGTGGGGCAGCCAAGCTTTTCAAGTCCGTAGTTTACCGCGTCGCCAAGGTCGCAGATAGTATCAGCTATTGTGCCGTCAAGGTCGAATATAGCAAGATATTTCATGTTTTATTCTCCTATGAGCTTTCTTATCTCGTCGGGAGTGAATACGTACTCTTTACCACAGAAATGACAGCTTACAGAAGTGTCCTTGCCCTCCTCAGCAATAGAACCCAGCTCATCCTTGCCGATACTTATAAGGACTTTTTCGGTACGTTCACGGCTGCAATCGCACTTGTATACAGGAGAGGCCGTATCCAGCACATTTGGATCAAGTCCTTCAAGTAGCATATCTGCTATCTCCTCGGGAGTGATACCC
>JAFZYX010000083.1 GCA_017616055.1 Ruminococcus sp. | reverse complement strand
GCATTAGACATTATTAACATGGCTGAATTATTTCATGAGCTATTGTAAATCAGCAGTCAGTTATACCATGCGTTGCCTGAATGAAAGACTTTGTCGATGGGCTAGGCACAAGTACAAAAGTTTCAGAGGGTATAAAATCAAAGCTAAAACATGGCTTCAAGAGTAAGCAAAAAGAGAGCCCAACATGTTTGCACATTGGGCTCTCGGTTGGAAACCATAATGGGAATACGAAGAGCCGTGTGAAGTGAGAGCTTCACGAACGGTTCCGTGAGAGCCTTGTGGTGAAAGTCCACTTGGCTACTCGACTGAGAGGTCGGTGGCACCATCGCCGCCTCCTACTCGATTATGTGTGACAAGCATGACACTGTTCTTTCGGGTGAAAGTCATGTCATAGACCTGACTATATAGCAAGTGGCAGCACAGGCACTGACACTTGGGGATGAGAAGTATCTCAGCCTTTCCTACAGAGGGATGTGTAGTCTTGAGTATATGATAAGAGAAACTATGCAGCATTAATTACATTGATATATCTTATATTAACATTACAAACTAACGTTAATATTAGCAATATGATAGTTTAAAATAGAATACTTATTTACAAAAAATATGTTTTTGACTGTTGTTTATTACCTTTGGAAATGAAGGGATTATACACCATTAACAAAAATACCTTTGAATTTTCAGCTGTTAAAAATACACAAAATACATTGAATTTTGATGTAAAATACGCTATAATAAGTTTATCATTAAATACAGAGAGGGGTATTTTTATGAAATGTTTTAAAAAAATAGGAGGGATTGTTTCAGCTTTGCTTCTGGTAACTGCAATTCCAAGTGGAACCAATCTTGCTATTGCAGCACAGAATCCGAATGGACTGTGCATAAACGAGGTCTGTACTCAGAATAAGAGCTGCTTCACTGACAATCTTGGAAGAGCCTCAGACTGGATAGAGCTTTTTAACGGTGGCAGTTCGGACATTGATCTGACTGGATTTGGCCTTTCTGACAGTGCAGATACACCGCCGAAATATGTTTTCCCATCAGGCACTGTGATAAGGAAAGGCACTTATCTGCTGATTGTTGCAAATAAAAATGCAGAAGGTATAACAGAATTGAATACTGGTTTCGGCCTCAGCAAATCAGGTGAAACACTTGTACTTTCAACTGATGATGGAAACGTGGTGCAAAAGCTTGATGTCCCAGCTCTTGCAGAGGACGAAACATATGGTTGTTCACCCGACGGAAGTGAAAGCTATTCGATAATGATTCCGACTCCAGCCTCAGCTAATCGCTCTGCGCCTGTTGAGCCTGTTTTCTCGTTGGAATCGGGCTTTTATAGTGTTAATGATGTAAAGGAAATCTCTATAACTTCGCCTGATACAGTATACTATACTCTTGATGGTTCGGACCCTACAACTTCTTCTACTGCAAAACTTTATAACGGTGCTATAATTATGTATGACAGGAGCACTGATGATAATGTGTACAGCAAATATCAACATGAAGACAACAGTCCCTATTCTGTGACGCTGAAGCAAAGATATGACGCAAATCCTGAGAACTTTGACAAAGCGACTATAGTAAGAGCTGTTTCAAAGTCGGCTGACGGTACTTTTAGTCGCGTTATGACAAAAACGTTCTTTGTCATGAGCGATGAAAAGATTGCATACTATTCAAATATTCCTGTAGTATCTCTAGTAACTGATCCTGACAACCTTTTCGATAAGGATAAGGGAATCTATGTTGCGGGTCAGCAGTATATCGACTGGAAGAATAGTCCGCAGTACAATTCACGAAAGAGTGAATGGGATACGGATAATATTGCGAATTTCTTTTCAAAGGGAAAGGAATGGGAGCGCGAGGCAGATATTACATATTTTAAGAACGGAAATTTTGGCTTTACACAGAAAATGGGAATACGCATAAAAGGAGCTTCTACAAGGAATAGTCAGACCAAGAGCTTCAATGTTTATGCAAGGAGCGAATATGGTGATTCAAAGCTTGATTACAAGCTAATAGACGACAACCATTCAGTAATTGACGGCAAAACTGTAAATCGATATGATTCGTTCAGTCTTAGAGCTGTTGCATGGGTAGACAGAATGAGGGAAAAAGTGGTGCATTCTTCTCTCAGGGATGTCCCTGCACTTGCTACTTATGACAGTGACAGATGTATGCTATTCATTGATGGTGAGCTCTGGGGAATGTATGAGATTATAGAAAGAGCTTCTGACTACTACATACAGTCAAATTACGGTGTTCCTGCCGAAAATGTAGTTATGATAAAGAATGGCGAAATTGAAGAAGGAACTGAAGATGATCTTGAGGAACTCGAAAAGATTGATGAGTTCTGCATGGCACATGACCTTTCAGTTGCCGATAACTATAACTATGTGTCTTCGAAGATAGACGTGGAGAGTATCATAGACTGCTATTGTACCGGCCTTTATCTTGGTACCTGGGACTGGCCTAACCATAATTATCTCATGTGGAAAAATAGTGGTGAAGCCATATATGGCAATCCCTACAGCGATGGGAAATGGAGATTCGGTTCCTTTGACTTTGATTATTCCGTCGGACTTACTTATCAGAGCTTCGGAGGGGTCGAGGGGTATCAGTACGACAGCTTCCGTAAAATGGACAGTGCAAAAAAGGATATGCCTACCTCGATATTCATATCTCTGCTCGATAATCCGGAGTTTAAACAGCAGTTTGCGGATAAATTCTATTCGTATGCGTATTCAGTATTTGAACCCTCAAAAATGAGCGCTGAACTTAACGACGAGGAAGAAAGATACATGGACTACATGACTCTGACCGCATGGCGATGGAGTAACGGTAGGCCACGTTCTGGTTACAGCAGCTATTTGTCAGAACAGAAAAGCTACTATCATAACGAAATAGAGAAAATGCGTACTTTCTTCAACAGACGCGCAGAATATGCTGTTGAGGATATGCAGGATTACCTTGGAGTCTCAAAGAACAGTGCAACTGTTACCGTTACTAAGCAGGGAATGGGAGAGCTTTCTGTTAATAATGAGGATGCAGCTTTTTCGGGCAATGTTTGGACGGGTTCCTTTGAGGGCGGAAAAAAAGTAACTATTACGGCAAAGCCTGCCGAGGGATATGTTTTTGAAGGATGGTCGGGAGCTTCAAGCTCTGATTCTGCGACCATAACAGTTACTGCTGAAAATGCGACCACGCTAGTTTGTATTTTCAGGAAAACTGAGTATGAACAGGGCGATATTAACATGGACGGAGCTGTAAATGCAGCTGATCTGCTACTTATGACCAAATATATTTGTGGAGTTGATAATTTCACTAAAGCGCAGTTCAATCTTGCAGATATGAATGCGGATAAAGCGGCTGATATATTTGATCTTGTACGTCTGCGCAAAGAACTGCTGAAATAAATTATTATTGTAACAGGGGGAATAATAATGATTATAGACATTTCACAGGAAGTATTTTCGTGTAAGGTTTATCCAGGAGATCCGAGACCTCAGATGACGCGGCATCTCAGCATTGAAAAAGGGGATGTATGTAACCTTACTGAGTTCTCAATGTGTGCCCACAATGGAACTCATGTTGATGCACCATTTCATTTTATAAATGATGGCAAGACTATCGACATGGTGGGGCTTGAGCCTTTTGTTGGAGACTGCTTTGTTGCGCATCATAGTGGTGATGTTACTGCAAGTGACGCTAATGCAATATTTGAAAAAGCTGCGATGGCAGGCGCTTCGCAGCGCATACTTATTGCTGGAAAAGCAACTGTAACAGCGGAGGCAGCTAAGGTATTCGTGAAAAAAAAGGTAGTTCTGCTCGGCAACGAAAGTCAGACTGTCGGACCTGAGAACGCCCCTATGGAGGTACATCTTATACTTCTCGGGGCAGAAGTCGTGCTTCTTGAAGGAATTGTACTTAAAAATGTCGATGAAGGCCGTTATTTTCTGAATGCAGCCCCGCTTGGACTTGGTGGCTGTGACGGAGCACCATGCAGGGCATACCTTATTAAGTAAATACGGAGGAAAAACAAATGGAATTTAAGGAAGTAATAAAAAATCGCTATTCGTGTAAGAAATACAGTGGTAAACAAATTGAAAAAGAGAAGCTTATATCAATCCTAGAGGCAGGTCGTCTTGCTCCTACAGCAAAGAATCTGCAGGAACAGCATATTTATGTGGTTCAGTCAGCTGAACTTCTGGCAAGGATAGATGAGCTGACACCATGCCGTTATGGTGCGCCTACAGTGCTTGTAGTTACATTCAATAAGGATGAGGTATTTACATATCCAGGCGGCAAGCGCGATTCGGGCGTGGAGGACGCAACGATTGTTGCTACACATCTCATGCTTGCAGCTGCAAACGAGGGCGTAGATAGTTGCTGGCTAAATTACTTTGATCCTGATAAGGCAGCAAAAGCTCTTGGGATGCCTAATAATGAGGAAGTTCTTATGCTACTTGATCTTGGATATGCCGCTGACGGCTCAGGCCCTCTGCCAAATCATGACAGCAGAAAGCCACTTAACGATACAGTAACCTACCTGTGATATTGGGAGAATTGAAATTATGAAGGAAATAAACATTGTAAATGGACCTCAGAATGCTTCCGCCATTGTTCAGGGCTGTATGAGAATGCCTGCGCTAACAAAGGAAGAAGCAGCTAAGTCTGTTCAAACGGCATATGATGCAGGTGTTAACTTTTTCGATCATGCAACATGTTACGGAAACGGAGAAGCAGAGGTGCGTTTTGCGGAGGCACTTGCACTTACGGAAATAAAGCGCGAGGATATTTTCATTCAGAGTAAGTGCGGCATTTATCCTGAAAGAGGAGAGTTTGACTGGACAAAGGAGAGTATTCTAGCTAGTGTTGATGGTATTCTTAGTAGACTTCATATGGACTATCTTGATACCTTGTTGCTGCATCGGCCTGATCTTCTGTTTGATCCGGAAGAGGTTGCAGAAGCATTTGATAGCCTTGAAAAGACTGGAAAGGTTCGCTGGTTCGGTGTAAGCAACCTTATGCCAATGCAAACGGAACTCCTGAAAAAATATGTGAAGCAGCCAATTATTATCAATCAGCTTCAGTTCTCACTTGAGCAGTCACAGCTTATTGATCAGGCGCTGTATCTGAACAACAAAACTACGGATATGTCGATGAATCGTGACGGAAGTGTGCTCGATTACTGTCGCCTGCATGATGTTACTGTACAGGCTTGGTCACCGTTGCAGATTGGAATGTTTGGTGGAACATTTATAGATAACCCTGATTATTCAGAGCTTAACAAGGTCCTTACAGAGATAGCCGAGCGTGAAAATGTATCAAAAGCTGCTGTTGCCGTTGCGTGGATACTTCGTCACCCAGCTAAAATGCAGGCGGTGATAGGTACTATGAACCCAGTTCATATCAGGGAGACCTGCGAGGCAGCAAATATAGAACTGTCTCATAATGACTGGTACAGGCTCTACCTTGCGTCGGGGAAGTTCTTGCCGTAATATACTGCAAAGAGATAATACACACTAGTGCCGTTTTTAATAAACGGTTTATAGTATTATTAACGTTGTTGATATTATGCTTTTTGTACGTTTGAGCAAAATATCTTGACTATTTCGTTGTAATAATGTATAATAAGTATGCAAATGCTATTGGTAAAGGGAGGGAATTATATGCATAAAAAATACAAAAAGATCGCTGCAGTACTGCTGGCAGCTGCAATGATCATACCAACAACTGTCAGTATTGCAGAGCCTTTGAACGTTTCCGCTGGTGAGATTTTGGGTGAGTCTACATTTGATTTTAAGATGCTGCCATGGCATCTT
>JAFZYX010000082.1 GCA_017616055.1 Ruminococcus sp. | reverse complement strand
TTTTGCTGGAGCTCGTATTCCTTCTCACGGCGAGCGTCATTCTCCTCACGCTGTCTTACAAACGCAGTATAATCACCCTTGTAACGCGTAAGAGTACCTCTTTCTATCTCACAGATCGAGGTACAGAGCCTGTCAAGAAAATATCGGTCATGTGAAACTATGAGGATAGCGCCCTTGTAGGAGCGGAGGTAGTCCTCAAGCCACATGATTGTCTTAAAATCGAGGTGGTTTGTCGGCTCATCAAGTATGAGCAGATTAGGCTCTTCAAGAAGAAGCCTGGCGATGCAAAGTCTGGTTTTTTCTCCTCCGCTGAAACCCGAAACGGTACGAGTCAGCTCATCTCCCGAAAAGCCCATACCGTTGAGTACCATACGTATCTTCACATCGGTGTTGTAACCATCATTGGCTTCCACCCATGATGAGAGTTGCTGATACTCATCCGCAGCAGAATCATCGCCCATTTCTATTTCAAGCTCAATTTCACGAAGACGATCTATAGCTTTATGTATAGGTTCAAATACACCTCTCATCTCGTCAATGACGGTATTCTCCGTGTTAAGTCCGCCCATCTGTTCGAGATAGCCCACAGTGGTCTTGGCAGCCATAGAAACTATGCCATCCTTTTCTGTAAAGCGATCAGGATCAACAGAGCCTGTAAGAATCTTCAGCAACGTTGATTTTCCGCAGCCGTTGTTTCCTACAAGACCAATCCTGTCATTCTCGTCAATGGTGAGCGAAACGTTATTGAGTACCTGATTTCCATTATAGAATTTATTGATGTTCGTTAAACTTGCAAGCATTGCAAAATTCCTTTTTTTCAGCCCAGTGTACAATGAGCGTAAGGCTTTTTTGTACAGGCTGCATTCAAATATGAGGCTGACCGCACTATGTTCCACAAAGAGGGCAGCATATATATACATACAAACATAATAACACTTT
Source organism: Ruminococcus sp. (assembly GCA_017616055.1). GTDB lineage: Bacteria > Bacillota > Clostridia > Oscillospirales > Ruminococcaceae > Ruminococcus. The sequence goes on along the minus strand of JAFZYX010000082.1, from coordinate 7,798 downwards.
CAGTACAAAATGTCAATGGTTACGGTCGATATAATTATCATATGCCTGGTTAGATAATTTATACAATATACACCAAAATCAGTGATTATTTACACAAAAATGAATATTAGCGCGAAAAAAGTCTCCCTATTCAGAGAGACTTTTTCAGGAATTATAAAAAGAGAGAGGGTAATTATCATGACCTGTAAACAAGGTGTTCTGCGAGTAGAGTATATCCCCCGCAGAGCAGCCTAAACTCTGTCGGGGATACACTTGTCCCCTGAAAGGCGTGATGTCGGGCGGAAACTCCGGCCGCCCTTTTCCTTGCAGTTAATACCTTTGTTTAATATTATAGCACTTTTTGTCGCAAAAACAATGAAAAATACTATTTATTTAAGAAGATTTTTTGAAATTCCAACAGCAAATGTATAAAATTGTCTTGCATTAGGCACTTGTTTATGATACAATAGTACATATAGCAGCCGTTATTTATTTGCCACCAGTTATGTCCGGACGAGCGCTTGTCATCTGTGGTATACATATTAATATAACATACACCATTTTAAAGGAAATGGTATCTAACAGACTGAACAGAAGGAGAGAGAGCATGAGCAGAAGAATACTTATAGGCGTTGTCATTGCGGACTGCCACATAGATTTTCAGTGTGAGATACTCCGCGGCATAATCACCCAAGCATTCAAAAGCAACTGTGATATCGCGGTAATAGCTCCGCTCCATGATTTTTCCGTGCACTCAGTGCATAAGGATGCGGAAAAATCCATTTTTGATCTCATCCTCTCTGACAGCATTGATGGGATCATATACGACAGGAACACATTCCATGACGAAGAAATCTGTCGCTATATTGACAATCTCTGCAAGCGTTCCGAAAAACCAGTAATGCTACTTGATCATAACGGTCACAACAGCTTCGAAACTACCTCCGTGGACGATCGTGAAGCCTTTGAAATAATCACTGATCACCTTATAAATGTACATGGTTTCAAAAAAATATACTGCCTGACAGGTCCGAAAAACACTTTCAGCGGTGAGGAAAGACTTGCAGGGTACAAGAGTTCCATGAAGAAGCACGGTCTGAATGTTGGCAGAAATTGGTGCGAATACGGTGATTTCTGGATTGAGGCTCCAAAAAAATTCGCAAAACGCATACTCAACGGCGAACTCGAACGTCCTGAGGCTATCGTTTGCGGAAACGACGTAATGGCGATAACTCTCACCAAGATTTTCAGCGACGCGGGAGTAAGAGTTCCTGAGGATATTGCAATAACCGGATATGATGCCTCCATAGAGGGCTATCAGTCTACTCCTTCAATAACAAGCTACTGCCGCCCCAACTTTCAGCTTGGAGCAGAGTCCGTAAGAAGACTCTACCGCATTATCACAGGAAAGATATGCAGCCGAGTACCAAACGAAAACGGTGAGTTGAGGCTTGGAGAGAGCTGTGGTTGTGATGAAAATCCAGGTCTTCGTCATAACATACAGCGAAACATCAGCATAAACAGCCGTTTTGAAACACAACTTCTTTATGGCGATATGCTTTTCGATATAACAAACGCAGACAATATTGCCACTTTTACCGACAGGCTTGATAATTACACATACTTTCTGCATAAAATGAGAAGGGTGCGTATCTGTCTCACAAAGAGCTATATTGACTCTACTATCGACAAGAACGCAGAAGAGCTCAGCTTCCATACAGGTGATGTTATGAAAGTCGTACTTGCAAAATCCGCTATTTGGCGCGAAGCTGAAAACCGGGGCTTTTTCAGTTCCTCAGACCTACTCCCGGATTACAGCGAGGAGCGTAGCTATCCATCTGCTTTCTTTCTCTCTCCCCTGCACTACAATAGCAACTTTTTCGGCTACTGTGCCGTTTCATTCGGAAAAGAACCCCGTTCGTTCAGTTCGCTCTACATGAAATGGATAAATTATGTGAATGTAGCCCTTGAACAGGTGCGTATAAAAGCTATAACCAACCGAACTATACTCAATACCAGCAAAGCTCTGCTGTACGACCATATAACTGGACTACTTAACAGGAGCGGCATTGAACAGGAGTTTGTTACAAAGCTTTCCGCAGGGACAGGCAACAACTTCATTGAATGCACTACCTTCGAACTTCACGGTCTGAAAAAAGCCTACTATCAAAGTGGTGAAGAAAAGTCAAACAGTATCATGGCTGCATTCGCAAAGAAGCTACGCTCATGCATAAACAACAAAGAAATCTGTGGTGCATGGGCTTCGCAAACCCTTTGCGTAATAAGTCCAAAGGAAGGACGCGCAGAAGAAATATACAATGAGCTCTGCGGCAGAATAAAGGAAACTCAGTTCAGCGGCGACGAAAACTGCAATATTGACTTCACAGTAGGTGTTTGCAGACTGGGAATAACGCCCTCGACTGATCTTTCGGATGCAATGTACAAGGCAACAGTGAATCGTGTATTCACCTACACCATATCAGATCCTATCTCAAACCCTCAGTTTGAAAAGCTGTGTCTGCTAAGAAACAGAATAAAAAAGAATCCCGAACTTCCCTGGAGTATCAGCGAAATAGCTGAAAGCCTCTATCTCAGTAAAAGCTATCTGCAAAAGATATACAAATCCTACTTTGGTAAGAGCATCATTGAGGAAATGATACAATTCCGCATTGAAAACGCTAAAACTCTGCTCTCACAGACGGATATGACCGTTACGGAGATATCCCGTGAGTGCGGATATTCGTCATACAACTATTTCGTCCGTCAGTTCAGATCAAGCGAAGGCTGCTCGCCGTCTGAATACCGAGATGAACAGAAAAGAAAGGCTGAAGAAAATGAAAGCTGAAGTAATACTTATGAAATGTCCCGAAGCTAATCGTATATATGGAGTGAGAGTAGAGGAATGGCAGGGAGACTGGTTCAGAACATGGGCTTTCCCAGTTGACCCGAAACGAGCATCTCACGAGGGTTTCGACAGGAACGAGATAAAAGGCAACCTATATCCTGCTGACGAATATAACGGCTGTCCGTATTGCAAATCGGTGCGATTTGTTCAGTGTAGCCGTTGTGGTAAGCTGAGTTGCTGGAACAACGAAGAACGCATAACCTGCGGTTGGTGCGGTCTAACAGGAGACGTCACCTCCACAGAGGATGAAATAGAAGTTAAAAGTGGAGATTATTGATTAGGAGAAATATTATGGCTTCTGTTATTGTCAAGGGCACGGGAAGCATTTCCGTAAAGCCCGATCTCATCCGTCTTGAACTTGAAATGCAAACAAGGAATACAGACTGCGGAGAGGCTATGAAAAAAGCCGAAAGCGGTCTCGCTGACCTTATAGACATACTGAAAAAAGAAGGATTTGAAAGAGATGATCTTAAGACTTCAAATTTCAATGTGCATACAGAATACGAGTCAGTCCCCGACGAAAACAACGTCTATCACAACGTTTTCAAGGATTATTGCTGCAATCACTCTATGAATATAGAGTTCTGCCTTGACACTGAACGACTTGCCACAGTCCTAAGAGCTATTTCAGTCTCAGAAGCAGCACCTCAGATTTCGGTATTCTTTACCGTGAAGAACGAGGAGTCAGCCAGAGAGGAACTTATCAGACTTTCTTCATCAAATGCGCGAAGAAAAGCCGAGCTTCTTTGCGAAGCCTCTGGTACAAAACTCGGAAAGCTACTGAAAATAAGCTATGACCGTTCTGAAATGAGCTTTGTTTCACAGGCTCGCTATGCAATGGATATGAACTGTTTACGCTCAACTGCCAAAGCCGTTAGCATAACGCCCGACGATATAAAACTCACCGACTGTGCAGAGTTTGAATGGGAAATACTCTAAGGAAGGTGTGTGTTTCGTGAACAGAGATAAGGTCATCGTTCGAACAAGTATTATAGGAATACTGGCCAATATAGCGCTCGCTTCATTCAAAGCTGTGATAGGAGTTCTCAGTTCGTCCATTGCAATCGTCCTTGACGCGGTTAACAATCTCAGCGACGTTATGTCATCGGTAATAACTATAATAGGTACTAAGCTTGCAAAAAAGCGCCCAGACAAAAAGCATCCATATGGTTATGGACGTGTGGAAAACCTTAGTACATCACTTATCGCAGTCATAGTACTCTATGCAGGCGTAACTTCACTGGTAGAGTCAATAAAAAAAATAATCACCCCTCCTGTTCCTGATTATTCTGCAGCAGCTATCATAATTGTAGCATCAGCAGTTGTCGTAAAGATACTTCTCGGTCTTTACGTAAGAAAAAAAGGTGAAAGCGTTAACTCAGACTCTCTTATTGCCTCGGGAAAGGATGCGCTTTTGGATTCAGTCATTTCTGCAGCGACTCTGCTTGCTGCGGCAATATATCTCATATTCAACATTAGAACGGAAGCATGGCTGGGTGCTGTTATATCCCTCGTTATTATAAAATCAGGTCTTGAGATACTCGGTGACAGTCTTTCAAGCATTATTGGTAAACGCATAAGCAGCGAACTTTCAAAGGAAATAAAGGAAACCGTTACTTCTTTTCCAGAGGTGCAGGGAGCTTACGATCTAATACTCCATAGCTATGGTCATGACCTGCTTATCGGTTCGGTGCATATAGAAATCCCTGACACTCTCAGTGTTGCTGAACTCGACAAGCTGGAACACCATATAACAGAAAAGGTCCTCAAAGAGCACAGGGTCATACTAGCTGGTATAAGTGTTTATGCGGTAAATACGCAGAACGACAAAGCTTCCCAGATGTACAGCGATATACGCAGACACGTTATGTCTCACGAATATGTACTGCAAATCCATGGCTTCTACCTCGACGAAAAGAAAATGACAATTCATTTCGATATAATCATCGACTTTGCAGCTCCTGATACCGAAGAGCTTTACAACCACATATTAACAGAAACTCAAGAAGCCTACCCCGATTATCATGTAAGCATTACTCTTGATTCGGATGTCAGCGACTGAGTTCAAACAATAATCAGCTATATAAAAGTTCAGCGCAGTAAGGTAAATCCTTGCTGCGCTGTTTTTGTAATTATATAAGATTTGTTACGACATAACAAAGGATGCTATCGAAATTGCCCTTTCCGTCACTGTGAAACGAGAAGATTTCTGAGTTCTATCTCGTCAAATACATCTGTATTTCCATCACCGTTGAAATCAAACTGCTCTGCGGCTTCTTTACTGCTGAAAGGAGAATCTCCCAACAGCATTTTTCTCAACCTTACTAGCTGCGCTACCTTATATACCTTCGCAGGCTTTGTACCGTCAGGCTCTGTACCGCCTATGAGCTTTCCGTCTGCGTATACACAGACATTTTCACAGCGCTGTGCGAACTCAACACCGCTGACTATATTATCATAGTCCTCGCCCTTTTCAGTGAGATCTATCATGCCTTTTTTACTCCAGTCATTGGAGGAATCCCACTTTTCGCCATAATAATTGCCAATTATCAACTGATACTTCTTGTTTGAATTAGCGATTGCGTAGTCAGGCCATGATATCTCTATATAGTATATATCGTCCTTGTACTGCTTCGGTTTTGAGAGTACAGCAGACTTGTCCGCTACCTCAGTCTCGACCTGGTCATAAGTCTTTTGCAGTACGAAACTTCCAGGAATTGTCTTGTTCTCAAACTCCTCTATACTGAAGTAGTAGCGTATGGATATATCGTCATGTGGCTCAAGTGAGTCTGTGTTCACAAAAAACGTAAGCTTAGTAACACCTGAACCCGTCTTTTCTGGAGCGTCAGAGCAGTAACCTGCCGCCCAGAAGTCATCACCAGAGAAAAGTTCATTATCATCAACCTTTTCAGCAGGCGGGAAGTTCTCCTCAGGTTTCATGGTCTTATCGCCCTTGTAGAGATAAAGTCCAGCTGCCGCACCGACAATCGCCGCATTGTAGTCAATAGTTACCTCATTGTATACCCAGTCCTTGGTAACATCGTTGTGCTCATCTTCTTCATCTGGGCCGCCCGCAAGTGCTCCGTAAAGTACGTGCTTATGTTCAGCAGGATCCTCTGCCATAGTAAGGCCCGAAGCAGCACGATGGTGAGGGTATTTTACACTATTCTCGCCATAGCCAACTACGTAGCTTCTGCCGAGAGGATTGTCGCCGATGATGTATTCCATTTGTCCGAGTGACCACTTTGTAAAGGCGTAGTCCTCGTTATCAGGGTTGTATCTGTCCTTGCCCTTCTGATACTTGTCATAAACAAGAGCTGTAAACTGTACAGCAGTATTATATCTTGCACTTCCCCATGTATCGAGATGAAAATATCCCGCAGGAGTGAGTTTCTTGTTCATTACAGTATTGAGAGCCTTGGCCTGCATTTCCCAGAAGTCAAGCTTTTCATACTGTCCTCTGCCAATAGCCACACGGACTTCCTCGCAAACCTCTGGATAGATATCCTGTATGCGTCCAAAAATAAGTCCTACGCCGTTCCACATATCGTTCCAGCAGAGAACATATCCGGGAGGAGCATAGTAGTCTATATACTTCTCGCAGGCGTCAAGGTAAGCATGATCCTCTGTAATAAGGTAGAGCCAGCCTGCCGCAAAGCAAAAATCATCTTCCCACTTGCTGGAAGTATAGAAGCTCATAGGACCTTCTCCGGGAGGACCTACAGCCTTATCGTTCTTGTTCGCAAAGTCAAATAGCGCCTTAGAATAATCAAGACACTTCTCAGCATACTCTGGGTCAGTTTCCTTGAAATTGTAATAGTTTATCGCAAGAGCTGCTGCGCTCTCGGACACATCATCTGTTGTAGGGAGCTCGGAGGTTGCAAAAAACGCTGGGCGTCCCATAGCGTCTATCTCCGGGGACTGCCAGTATGAGTGATCGACGCTTCCGTCACCAACCTGATAACAGAAAGCAACAACATCGCCGTTTTCGTCGCGGAATGTGCTTCTCATGAAGTAATCGCAGAAATAGCGGCAGATAGTCTCAACATGGGAATCCTGTCCTGTTTCCTTATAAGCGTCTCGGAACTCATAATAGCCCCATGAAACAACAGAAGCTGCATATGCCTCAGGTAGTCCGAACTTCACGTGATCACCTGCATCGTGGAAACCACCGGATACATCGATAAAGCCATCACCATCAGGGTCAAGAATATCCTTATACTTCTTCATGAACGACTCAGGAAGGTTGGTTCCAGTATGTTCGTCATCTATAGGATGCATAGGTACCTTTGAGTCATAAACATGGCAGTTTCCACGCCATGAAAGAAGGTTGTTTTCAGAAACACCCGTGCCGCACATATTGGCGTCGTAAAAATAAAGGGTGTACTGCAAAAGCTTCGCCCAGTTGTTTTCAGTCTCATTGTAATCCACAACATCTGGAGTCGCCGCTGCATATACAGGCATCGCCGCCACAGAAGCTGTCAGCGCAGTAAAACTCGCAACTGCAAATATGGATAAACGTTTTATAATTCTCATAAGTCGCTTCCTTTCCATAGAATAATATATCAACTACATTTTAACGCATATTTTTGGAAATGTCAACGCATAACTTGCGTTTTTTAGCAATAACAACCTGAAACTGGACTATCAGTTGCGTAAAAACCTAATTTACCTCGATTCATATATATATTTCAATTTCTGTTCTTTTATCAATATAAAGCAAAGAAGCATTTCCCACAAAAAAGACGTTCCCTTTTTTATCGGGAACGTCTCTACCGCTTATTATCTACTCATTTATCATTGCATCAATAAATTCTGCAAAACACATGGGAGAGTGCGCTGCTTAGCTCAAAATACTGCTGATTTATCTCGTGAGCTTCAACATACTCTGCTATCTCCTCTCTGAGATCACGC